>NZ_SMKO01000349.1 GCF_004348685.1 Nonomuraea deserti
GTGCGCCGCGTGGGGGCGTGGACACGGGGGTCGGCGGGGCGGTCCGCGACGACGACGATGACGGTGCTGCTCCGCGGGGCGGGGTCGACACCGGGATGGGCGGGACCGCGGAGGACGCGGCCGCCGGGGCCGGGACGGCCGGGAGCCGGTCGGCGGAGAGCGCGAACGGCGCGCTGCCGCTGGTGCCGCTGGGCCTGGCGGGTGCCGGGCTGCTCGGGGCGGGCGCGTTCTGGCTGCGGTACAAGTTCTCCGCGGACGGCTGACCATGCGCGCCCTCATGACGGCCGCCGCATGCGCACTGCTCGCGGTAGGTGCCTGCGCCACCGTCCCCGACCCGGCCCGGCACCGGACGGCCGGGACCCAGGCCGCTGTCCCGGCGGGACCTCAGGCCAGGGCGCAGGCTCCGGCTCGGACCGGGGCACAGGCGGCGAGCGGGTACGAGCGGTGGCCGGCGGTGCCGGTCGCCGGCTCGACCGCCGAGGCGGCCGCGCCCGTACGGTTGCGCGTGCCCGCCATCAAGCTCTCCACCAAGGTGATCCCGTTGCGGCTGGACACCGAGGGCCGCCTGGTCGCCCCCAAGAGCTTCGACCGGGTGGGCTGGAACGAGGCCGGGCCGGAGCCGGGCGAGCGGGGCGTGGCCGTCGTCGCCGGCCACGTCGACTCCACCACCGGTCCCGCCGTGTTCCACCGCCTGCGCGACCTGCGCAGGGGCGACCGGGTGCACGTGGACCGGGCCGACGGCAGCACCGTCACGTTCGTGGTCGGCCGCGTGACCCGCTACCCCAAGAGCCGCGTACCCGACAAGGAGGTCTATCACGGGGGTAGGGGCGCCGAGCTCCGCCTGATCACGTGCGGCGGTACGTTCGACCGCGCCCGCCGCAGCTACCGGGACAACGTGATCGTGTTCGCCCGGTGACGGGCGTGACGACGTGATGGTGTGCGCCCGCTGACGGGCGTGACAGCCGTTGTGCCGCCCGGGGAGGATTCCCGGCGGCACAACGGTGTCCCGGCCCGCATTCGCCTCCGCGTACGTCTGAGGTCGGGGCCCGTTAACCCGGGGGCCGTAGCGTGCCGCGCATGGCGGAGCGTTATCCCACGTCGGTGCCGTACCGGCAGGCGACCGACGGTTACCACACGTTCAGGATCCCGGCGGTCGTGGTGACCGGGGCGGGCACGGTGCTGGCGTTCGCGGAGGGGCGGCGCGGCTCGGCCGGCGACTCCGGCCACATCGACCTGGTGCTCAGGCGGTCCGCCGACGGCGGCAGGACGTGGGGCGAGCTGGAGGTGGTGGCCACGGAGCCGCGGCGCGGCACCGCGGGCAACCCGGCGCCGGTGGTGCTGGCCGACGGCAGGATCGTGCTGGTCTTCGTCAGGCAGGGCCCGTCGGCCACCGAGGGGAAGATCAGGCGAGGGCAGGTGGAGGCGGCCGCGGGGCGGCGGGTGTTCGTCCAGGCCAGCGAGGACGACGGGGTCACGTGGTCGCAGCCGCGCGAGATCACCGACAGCGTGAAGGATCCGGAGTGGCGCTGGTACGCGACGACCCCCGGGCACGCCGTCGAGCTGCGGCACGGCCGGCACGCCGGGCGGATCGTGGTCCCCGCCAACCACTCGCTGCCGCCCGAGGGCGCCGACGACGGCACCGAGGGCAAGTACGACGGCGGCCACTGCCTGCTGAGCGACGACGGCGGCCGGACCTGGCGCATCGGCTACGTCGACGACAACCCGGACGGCTACGTCAACGTCAACGAGACCACCGCGACCGAGCTGCCCGGCGGACGGCTCTACGTCAACGCCCGTACCGACTCCGCCGCGCCCGGCAGCCGGGCCGACGCCTACTCCTCCGACGGAGGGCGGACGCTGGAGCAGCCCTTCAAGCCTCAGCCAGGTCTCTCCGGGCCGGTGGTGGAGGGCAGCGTGTTGTGGTGCGGGTCGCCGGACGTACTCCTGTTCTCCGGACCTGCCGCGCCGGACGCGCGGGCGTCGATGACGGTACGCGCCAGCGACGACCACGGCGTCATCTGGCGGGTCGCGCACACGGTGTCCGGCCTGCCCGCGGCCTACTCGGACCTGGTCAGGCTGGACGTGGAGACGGTGGGGCTGCTGTTCGAGACCGGCGCCTCCGGCCCGTACGAGAGCATCGCCTTCCGCCGGATCCCGGTCGCCGAGCTCGCCCCCGTTCGTGTGTGAGCGAGGAGTTCGGGCGGCGGATCGGGTCTGCCTGGCATGACCCGAATCATCGCTGACATCTCGGTTTCCCTCGACGGCTTCGTCACCGGGCCCGATCCCGGCCCGGACAACGGTCTGGGCGTCGGTGGGGAGGCCCTGCACACGTGGGCGTTCTCCGACGATCCCGACGACCGCCAAATCCTGCGGGAGGCGACCGCCCGCTCGGGTGCCGTGCTTCTCGGGCGGCGGCTGTTCGACGTGGTCGACGGGCCGTACGGGTGGGACGACACGTCCGGTTACGGCGCCGGCGAGGTGGGCAAGCCCGCGTTCGTCGTCGTGACGAGCTCGCCGCCGGAGTCGGTGCGGCTCGCCGACCTCGACTGGACGTTCGTCACCAGCGGGTTGGCCGACGCCGTGGCCGCCGTGCGCGAGCGAGCCGTGGCCGCGTCGGCGCGGAGCGGCAAGGAGCTCGACGTCGTCCTGATGGGTGGCGGCGCCGTGATCGCTTCGGCGCTCGACGCCGGGCTGGTCGACGGGCTGACGCTGCACCTCGCGCCCGTCGTGCTGGGCGCGGGGACGCCGCTGTTCACCGGCGGAGCGCCGCGCACGCTGGTGCGGCGGAGCGTGACCCCGACATCGACCGCGACGCACCTGACCTACGACGTCCTCTGACGGGCTCCTGCCAGCGGGTTGGGCAGCCGGGTCCACCGGTCGCCGGGCGGCGCGTCGTCGAGCTGTGCGAGCAGGTGGGCCTTCGCCATGATGTGTGTACCGAACACGGCGTCGCGGTCGGCGCGCGCGTCCGGTGTGCCGGGCAGCTCGTCGAACGCCTGCCGCGCGGCCGCGGCCACGACGTCCCACAGCGCCGCCTCCGTGGCGCGGTCGCGCCGTCCGAGCAGCGCGACCAGGCTGCCGAACGTGGTGCCGACGAGCGAGCCGAACAGCTTGCCGTGCAGCACGTCCGGGTCGTCGGTGAGCAACCTCGGGCTGACGGGCGGGGTCTCGATCCCGTTGCGGGCGAGCCGGGCGGGGCTGATCCTGACGTCGGCCAGGTCCCGGTAGATCAGCCGGTACGGCAGGCCGTCACGGTCGAGCGCGACCAGCAGGTTCTGGCCGTGCGCCTCCAGCGCCACGCCCAGCGCGAGCATGCCGAGCGTGTCCTCCAGCGCCAGGCGGGCGAACGCCGCCAGCCACGCGACGGGATCGCGGACCATCTCGCGGGTGATCGCCGCCACGGGCAGCACGGTCTCCGCGCCGGTGCGCGGTGTGGGCTCCCGCAGCATGGCCGACAGGTCCGCGCTGTGCTCGCCGTCGAGACCGGCGGCGGCCCCCGCCAGGTAGCCGGCGACGGCGGGACGGCCGCCCCGCCGTCCTGACAGGGCGGCGAGCAGGCGTGACAGCGGGACGCAGTCGCGTACGGAGCCGGGGGAGATGTCCCTGACGCTGGAGGTCATCCGGGTGCTGAACGCCGTCTTCACGTGCGGGCCGCCGTCCACGGGGGCGAGGGTGCGTACGGACGTCAGCGGCCGGGCGGGGATCGCCCCCGTGGCGTACGGGCGCAGGCCCAGGGCGGGCAGGACGTGGCGGGTCTGCCAGGGGTGCAGGGGGAGCAGGAGCCGGTCGCCGTCCATGAGCGCGGCCGGCCACGGCCCGGTGACCAGGCACTCGGCGGCGGGCAGCGCGACCAGGTCGAGGGCGACGGTGGTGCGGTGCTCCGGCATGTACGCGAGCTGCTCGGCCACGGAGACGCCGGGGCGGTTGCGGCAACCCGGATGGTAAGGATGCCCGTCGACCACGCTCTGCTCGTAGTCCTCCGGGGTGTCCAGACCGTCGGGGCCGGCCCAGGCGGCGGCCCCGGCGCGGGACAGGGCCAGCGAGGCGACGCTGTTGTCCAGGTCGTGGACCAGCCGGGTGGTGCCGGGCAGGGCGAGGGCGGCCAGGAGCTCGGCAGGGTGCGTGTACGGCCGGCCGTCCAGCCAGAGGGCCGGCTCGCCTTCCAGGTCGTACGGCAGCCGCGCCCGCCCCCGCAACCGCCG
>NZ_SMKO01000034.1 GCF_004348685.1 Nonomuraea deserti
ACCTGCTGCCCGCCACCCGCGCGGACCTGCTCAGCCGCCTCGGCCGTACCGCCGATGCCGTCGCCGCCTACGACGAGGCCATCACCCTGGCCACCAACGACACCGAACGAACCTTCCTGCAGACGCGGCGGGCACGCCTGACCCGGGACACCTGACCACCGCCCCACCCGACCAGCACTTGAAGGAGAGCATCATGACCGCTACCTACACCTTCGACGTCTTCTCCAGCCTCGACGGCTTCGGCGCCGCCGGCGGCGACTGGACCGGCTACTGGGGCAAGCAGGGCCCCGAACTCCTGAACCACCGCCTCGCCTTGTACGACGAGGAGCAGCGGATGGTCTTCGGGGCCAACACGTATCGGGCGTTCGCGCAAATGCTGGCCTCGAGCACCGAGGAGTCCGAGGTGCGTGACCCATGGGTCACCCGGATGAGGAACCTGCCGGCGACGGTGGTGTCGACGACACTCGAAGGACCCCTCGACTGGCCGGACGCGACCCTCGTGAGCGGTGACGCCGTCAACGTCGTCGCCCGGCTCAAGGAGGAGTCCGAGGTGCCGTTGCGCTCGCACGGCAGCCTGTCGATGAACCGGGCGCTGATGGCCGCCGGCCTGGTCGACCGCGTCCAGGTGACGGTCTTCCCGGTGATCACCGGTCGGACCGGGGCGGACCCCGTCTTCCAGGGTGCGGCCGACTTCGACCTCGAGCTGATCGGGAGCCGGACGCTCGACGGCCGTACCCAGGAGCTCGTCTACCGGCCCACCCTGCATGCCTGAGTGTTCCGGCCACCTCCCGATGGTCCGGTGGACGGAGCCGTAGCGAGCGCGGCGAGTTCGGTGCGGTTGGCGACACCGAGCTTGGCGTAGACGTGGGAGAGGTGAGTCTTGACGGTGCTTCGGCTCATGAAGAGGCGCGCTCCGATCTGCGGGTTGTTGAGGCCCGCCGCGGCCAGCCGCACCACGCTCAGCTCGGTCGGGGTGAGGCTGTCCCAGCCGGATGCCGGCCGGTCGCGGGCACCCCGGCTACGGCGGACGTAGGCGACCGCGTCGTCGAGGGACAACTCGGCGCCCGCCGCCCATGCCGTCGCGAACTCGTCACCGAGCGCCTGCCTGAGCCGGTCGACCAGCTCGTCGTACTCGCGTCGTTCGGCGACGCGCCGGGGATACCCCATGGCGGCGCGTGCCGTGGTGCTCGCGGCCAGGGTCCGCACCGCGTTCGGCGGGGCCAGGTGGGCGGCGATGGCGTCCAGGCTGTCCACCCAGAACGTGCGTAGCCCGTGGGCGACGCGAATGATCAGTGCCTCGTGGTGCAGGTCGGGGTCGCCGGTGAGGTGGGCCCGTTGTTGCAGCACGTCCGCGAGGACGCGTGGCATGCCGAGCTCGCCGGCGATGGCTGCCGCCCGGTCGAGCTCGCCGCGGGCGTCCTCGTACCGGCCGGCGAGCCGTAGCGCCTCTGCGTAGCCGGCGTGCGCCTGCGCTGCGAGGTAGGTCGGCGCGACGTGCCCGGTCTGCCGTACATCGTGCTCGAACCAGCGCAGCGCGCCGTCGAGATCGCCGCTCGCCACCTGCACCCGTGCCAGTGCCGACCCCATGCCTGGCACGAACACCGCTGCTGCGGCGTTCTCCATGAGAAGGAGCAGAGGCCGCATCGCCTCGAGCGCCGCGGTCACGTCTCCGGACGCGGTGTGCGCGGCCGCCAGGGCACTGCGCGCCATGCCGACGCGCAGGTAGTCGCCGAGCGGCTCGGCCAGTTCGAGCGACTGCCCGGCGAGGCGGCGGGCCTCGGCCGGCCGGCCGCTCGCGAGCGCTCCGCTCGACAGGAATGCCAGCGCGGTCGACGCGATCCCGCGGTGACGCCGGCGGAGGCCGTCGAGCGCCGTTTCCAGCAGCGGCCGGGCCTCGTCGTGCCGGTCCTGCAGGTTTCGGATCATGCCCTGCAGCGCCAGCTGAGCATGCCTGAACAGCTGGTCGCCCGCGATTTCGGCAGAGCGGCTCGCCTCGACGGTGAGGTCCCAGGCGACGGTGAAGTCGGTGTAGAACCGGCCGACCGCGGCCAGCGAGAGGCACTGGCTGCGCAGGCTCTCGTCGCCGTGCGCGGTGGCCAGTTCGAGCGCCTGCCGTGCCACGTCGTATTCGAGATCGAGCGGGCTTGTGGTGTCGGCGACCAGCGCCAACCCGCTGAGCAGCCGTGCCTGTAGCGGCGAGCGGTCCGTCGGCGCGCGGCCGATGGCGCGTCGCAGGAAGGCGATGCCCTCGTGGCCGTGCCGGTGCAGATGCCACAACCACGACAGCTCGGCGGCCAGGCGGCGTCCCCTGTCGGGATCGGCGGCGGCCAGCCCCCACTCCAAGGCGGCGCGCAGGTTGTCGTACTCACCCTCCAGCCGGGCGCGCCAGGCGTCGAGGTCGGCGGTCCGCTCGGGCCCGTCGGCGGCGAAGGCGAGGAAGTGGCCGAGGTGCCGGTCGCGGACGAGGTCGCTCTCCCCGGCCTCCCGTAACCGGTCGGTGGCGTATTCGCGGATGGTCTCCAGCAGCAGGTAGCGGGACGCGTCGCCGCGGGGCTCCGCGACGATCAGCGACTTGTCCACCAACCGGCCGATGCTGCCCAATACGTCGTCGCGCGCGACCACTCCGCCCGCGCAGACCGTCCGTACGGCATCCAGGTCGAACCCGGAGGGGAACACCGCGAGGCGGCGGAACACCGCACGGTCCGGCTCGTCGAGCAGGTCGTGGCTCCAGGCGATGGACGCCGCAAGGGTCTGCTGGCGCGCGGCGACGCCACGCGGGCTGCGGACGAGCAGGCCGAACCGGTCGTCCAGGCCATGCTCGATCTGTTGCGGGGTGAGTGAGCCCAACCATGCGGCCGCGAGCTCGATGGCGAGCGGGATGCCGTCGAGCCGGGAGCACAGCACCCGGACGGCGGCCTCGCCCGCCTGGTCCAGGCCGAACCGCTGCCGGACCTGGCGGCCCCGCTCGACGAACAGCCGCAACGCCTCGTCCGGGGCCAGCGGCGGCACCCGCCACACCACCTCGCCCGGCACTGCCAGCGGCTCGCGGCTGGTGATCAGCACCGACACCTCCGGGCACGAGGACAGCAGCGCGCCGGTCAGCTCGGCGGCGCCGTCGATGATGTGCTCGCAGTTGTCCAGGCAGATCAGCGCGCGGCGGCCGCGCAACTGCGCCGCCATCGACCGCACAGGGCCCTGAACGGGTTCGACGAGCACGCCGAGCCTCGCCGCGACCAGTTCGGCGAGTTGCGTCTGGTCGCTGACGGTCGCCAGCTCGACCCACCGAACACCATCCGGCCGGCGCGCGACCTCGGTGGCGGCGATCTGCGCGGCGAGCCGGGTCTTGCCGACGCCGCCGGGGCCGGTCAGCGTCACCAGCCGCTCGGCCTCCAGCAGGGCGCGCACCGCGGCCAGCTCGGACCGCCTGCCCACGAAGCTGGCGAGCTGGACGGGCAGGTCAGTGGGCGCGGCGGACGTCATGGCACGGCTCAGTCTGCCATCGAAGCGCAGGAACCGGCCACCGGAGATTCCGGCCTCGGCCACCTGGCCGATGTTCTCCCCAGCCGCCGACGGCAGTCTTTCCCCGAACACCCCAACACCCGAACCGCGTCCCACGATCCGCGAACACCCCAACACCCCAACACCCGAACCGCGTCCCACGATCCGAGAACACCCCAACACCCCAACCGCGTCCCACGATCCGCGAACACCCGAACACCAACCCTGAACACCCGAACTCGACGACCAGGGAGCAACGCGATGGGATCCGTCGTCGCCCGCATGTCCATGTCTCTCGACGGCTTCGTCGCGGGGCCTGACGACGAGGTGGACCACGTGTTCGCCTGGCACAACGCCGGGCGGGCCGGGGTCGAGGCGGACGGCGCCGAGGTGTTCCCGCCCGGCGCGCTGGGGTCGCTGGTCTGTGGCCGCCGGTTGTTCGAGCTGACCAACGCGTGGGGCGGCAGACACCCGATGGGCGTGCACGTCTTCATCGTCACCCACAGCGTGCCGGACGGCTGGCCGCGCGAGGACACGCCGTTCACCTTCGTCACCGACGGTGTGGCCGGCGCGGTGCGGCAGGCCAAGGATCTTGCCGGTGACCGCGACATCGCCATCGCCACGCCCAGCATCACGCGGCAGTGCCTCGCCCTCGGACTGGTCGACATGATCGCAGTGGACCTCGTGCCGGTGTTGCTGGGGGAGGGCATCCCGTTCTTCGCCGGACTCGTGAAGGCACCACTCGAACTGGGCACCCCCACGGTGGTCGAGGGCAAGGGCGTCACGCACCTGCGCTACCCGGTCGGCCACTGACGCAGTCGTAACTCGAAAGGAGACGCCATGTCGGACATATCTGCATACCGTGATCGGATGCCCGGCCCGTTGGAGGTGTCCGCGGACAACCCGCGCTACTTCACCGTACGTTCGGACGGCCGGGCGGTGTATCTCACAGGCTCGCACATCTGGAACAACTTCCACGACGGCATGGGGCCCGGTGCGACCGCACCGGCCTCGCCCGAGAAGCTCGACTACGACTCCTATCTGGATTTCCTGACCGCCCGCGGGCACAACTTCATCCGGCTGTGGCGCTGGGAACAGTTCTCGTCGCAGGCCGCGGGCGGCGCGTACCACCTGAACATGAGCCCGCAGCCATGGCCGCGCACGGGGCAGGGAACGGCCAAGGACGGCGCACCGAAGTTCGACCTGTCCCAGTTCGATCCGGCCTATTTCCGGCGGCTGCGCGAGCGGGTCATAGCGGCCGGCGAGCGCGGCATGTACGTGGCCGTGATGTTGTTCGAGGGCTGGGCGCTGCACCTCAGCCCGGCGCCGGACAACGTCGAGGGGCACCCGTTCCATGCCGCCAACAACGTCAACGGCATCGGGATCACCTCGATCCTCGACCACCAGGTCCTGCCGCTCGACCCCGCGGTGCGGGCGCTGCAGGAGGCCTACGTCCAGCAGGTCGTCGACACCGTGCACGATCTGCCCAACGTCCTGTACGAGGTCGCCAACGAGTCGTCCGGCGGTGGCGCGGTCAGTACGGAGATGGCCGACGTGCTCGGCGTGCCGACGGATACCGAGTGGGGTGACTCGACCGACTGGCAGTACTGGGTGATGGAGTTCGTACGACAGTACGAGCGGCAACGCGAATACGATCCGCGCCCGATCGGGATGACCATGCAGTTCCCGGTGGCCGACCAGACCCTGGTCAACGCGCCCCTGTTCGACGGGCCCGCCGACTGGATCTCGCCCGGCTACGACGATGAGGTCTTCCGCGAGGGCGGTCATCCCGGCGCCCCCGACGGCCCGCCGTCGCGATGGCTGGAGAACCCGCCGCCCGCCGACGGCCGGAAGGTCCTGCTCAGCGACACCGACCACTTCGCCCCCGGCCGGGGCGACGCGCTCTGGGTATGGAAGGCGTTCCTGCGCGGCCACAACCCGATCCTGATGGACTTCGGCCTCATCGACGGCATCCCGCCGTCACCGGACGCCTTCGAGCCGGCCCGCCAGGCGATGGGCGACACCAGGCGCTACGCCGAGAGGATCGACCTCGTCCGCATGCCTCCTCGCGGCGACCTCAGCTCCACCGGCTATGCGCTGGCGCACCCCGGCAAGGAGTACCTCATCCTGCAGCCGAGCGAGCCGAGCGAGCCGTTCACCGCCGAGCTGCTGGCCGGCAGCTACACAGCCCACTGGTACGCCGTCGACGAGCGGACATCCCTGCCCGGCGACGAGGTGACGGTGCCGGGCGATGGTCTGGTGAAGTTCACCGTGCCGTCCACGATCGACGGCCCGGTCGTCCTGCACCTGGCGGCCGCCGAGCACAAGGTCCACGGCCGGTGAGCGAGATGTGGGCGGTGGTATCGCGGCTGCTCGGCGACAGCCGCTACCTCGTGCTCGCCACCGCCGACCGCCAGGGGCGGCCGTGGGCCACACCCGTCTTCTTCGCCGTCCGTGATGAGGACCGGCTCTTCTGGGTGTCGGCACCTGACAGCAGGCATTCCCGTAACCTCGCCGAACGCCCGGACGTGGCCGTCACGGTCTTCGACTCCCACGCGCCCATAGGCGGTGCCGAGGCGCTTTACCTCGAGGCGACCGCCGGCCCCGCCGACGACCCCGTCGAGGCGCTGACCACGCTCAACGCCCGCCTCCCCGCAGGCAGGAAACTCAGCGGCGACGACCTCGCGCCGTCCGGCCCCTGGCTGGCCTACTGCGCCGACGTACGGCGGCACTTCGTCCTGATCCGGGGAGGGGATTCGCGCTTCGACAACGTCACCGACGCACGACTCCGCGTCACACGCCCCCAGTAGAGGGGCCCACCATGGATGAGCCCACCCACCACGACGATCACGTCATTCGACGACCACATGAACGACGCGGACGGCACCTTCGGCTAAGGAGCCGGTATGACGCGCATCATCGCTGACATCTCGGTTTCCCTCGACGGCTTCGTCACCGGGCCCGATCCCGGCCCGGACAACGGTCCGGGCGTCGGTGGGGAGGCCCTGCACACGTGGGCGTTCTCCGACGATCCCGACGACCGCCGGATCCTGCGGGAGGCGACCGCCCGCTCGGGTGCCGTGCTTCTCGGGCGGCGGCTGTTCGACGTGGTCGACGGGCCGTACGGGTGGGACGACACGTCCGGTTACGGCGCCGGCGAGGTGGGCAAGCCCGCGTTCGTCGTCGTGACGAGCTCGCCGCCGGAGTCGGTGCGGCTCGCCGACCTCGACTGGACGTTCGTCACCAGCGGGTTGGCCGACGCCGTGGCCGCCGCGCGCGAGCGAGCCGTGGCCGCGTCGGCGCGGAGCGGCAAGGAGCTCGACGTCGTCCTGATGGGTGGCGGCGCCGTGATCGCTTCGGCGCTCGACGCCGGGCTGGTCGACGGGCTGACGCTGCACCTCGCGCCCGTCGTGCTGGGCGCGGGGACGCCGCTGTTCACCGGCGGAGCGCCGCGCACGCTGGTGCGGCGGAGCGTGACCCCGACATCGACCGCGACGCACCTGACCTACGACATCCTCTGACGACGTCGTTCGGCAGGAGGACTCCATATGTCACACAGCCGCCGAGCTCGGAAGAGCCGCGCGCAGGCCCGGCCGGCCAGCTCGTCGCCGATCAGGAACGCGCCGGCGAGCCGGCCGACGGTGAGCATCGGCACTTTCCCAGGTCACCCGGCCGTGTGCGCGAGGACGGCCGCGGCCAGCTCCTCGTGCACCTCGGGCGGCAGTGTGTGCCCCATGCCCGCCACGATCATCAGCCGCGCCCCTGGGATCTGCTCGGCGATGATCGCGCTGTGGCCCGGCTTGGCCGGCTCGTGGCTGCCCTCGATGACCAGTGTGGGCGCCTTCACCTGATGGAGCACGCCCACCGGCTCGAAGTCGGGCTTGGCCATGGCGGCCAGCCGGTGGTTGGCCACCGCCGACAGGTCGCGGGCCCGGTCGTAGATCCGTTCCTGCAGGCGGCGCGCCGCGTCCTCGTCGAACGGCAACCCGGTGCCGTGCAACAGGCGCTGCTCGGCGATCATGCCGTCGATCCGCGCGCGCCGGTCCGCCGGTGGCGGGGCGGCCATCAGCGTACGGTAGAAGGCCACGAACTCCGGTGCCGGCTCCGGCAGGCTCCCCTCGGGCTGCGACCGGCCCATCAGGGCCCGCATGATCACCTGGCCCTCGCCGCCGCCGAGCGGGGAGGAGCCGATGACGGTCAGCGACCGCACCCGCTCCGGCCGCTCCACGGCGACGAACTGGCCGAGCAGGCCGCCCGCCGAGTGGCAGACGAGGTGCGCGCTCTCCAGACCGTGGTGATCGAGCACGCGGTAGACGTCGTTCTTGATGTCGTCCCACGTGTACGGCTCCGCCTCGAAGTCGACGGTGCCCGACATGCCGGTGTCGCGGTGGTCGTACCGGATCACCCGGCGGCCTCCTGCGGTCAGCCGGCCGACGAACTCGTCCGGCCACAGGATGCCCTGCGACATCGAACCCATGATCAACAGGATCGGCGCGTCCGTCCGGGCGCCGAACTCCTCACTCCAGATGTTCACGTTCCGCATGACTCAAAGCATGTCGTCTTCGGCTACGGGCGCCTTCTGTAGAACTACCAGCCGCGCCAGATCCGTACGGGAGCCGATGCCCAGCTTCGGATAGATCTTGTACAGGTGATACTCGACCGTGCGCGGGCTCAGGAAGAGCCGGGCGGCGATCTGCTTGCTCGACAACCCCTCGGCGACCAGGCCCGCGATCCGCAGCTCCTGCGGGGTCAGCGCGTCGAGCACGGCCGCGGGCGGGGCCTGCCCGCTCTCGCCCGCGGCCCGCAACTCCTCCTGAGCGCGCCGCGCCCACGGCCGGGCGCCCGCCCGTTCGAACGTCTCCCACGCCGTCCGCAGATGCGCCCGCGCCTCGCCCGGCCGCTGCGTCCGGCGCAGGCGCTCACCCAGCAGCAGGGCCGTCCTGGCCGCCTCGAACGGGTTGGTGTGCAGCCGCAGCGCCTCGCCGAAGGCGTCCTCGGACGACTCGGCCAGGCCCCGGCAACGGGCCAGCAGGGCGTGCGACTCGGCCGTGGCGGCGTGCGCCGACCACTGCTCGTACGCGGCCAGCGCCGCCCGCGCGCCCGCCTCGTCGCCCGCGCCCGCGGCCGCCTCGACGCGGTCCGGCGCGGTCCGCCACGCCACGATCGGATGCCCGGCGCCCGGTCCCGCCGCGGCGATGGCCGTGAAACGGTCGTGCGCCGCCCCGTAGCGGCCCAGGCACAGATCGAGCAGCGCCAGCGCGTACGACGCAACGCCGGCGCGCAGCCCCACCCGGTGCGGGAGGGCGATGGCCAGCGCCTCGCGGGCCAGTCGCTCACAACGCTCCTCCTCGCCCCGCAGCGCCGCCAGCACCGCCAGGTTGGCCAGGTGCGCGGCCACCGTGTTCGTGTACCCGGCCTCACGAGCCAGCTCCAGGCCCTCCTCGGAGACGGCCTGGCTGCGCGCCGGCCGCCCCGCGATGCGCTCGGCCGTCGCCACGAACTCCAGCACGACCGGCAGCTGCCCGCTCATCCCCGACACCCTGGCCACCCGCCCGGCCCGCTCGGCCATCTCGCCGGCCAGATCCGGCTCGCCCAGAGCGCTGGCCGCGGCCGATGCCCACAGGTGCCCCGCC
Organism: Nonomuraea deserti; assembly: GCF_004348685.1. Lineage (GTDB taxonomy): Bacteria > Actinomycetota > Actinomycetes > Streptosporangiales > Streptosporangiaceae > Nonomuraea > Nonomuraea deserti. The sequence continues at coordinate 9,132 of NZ_SMKO01000034.1, forward strand.
GCGTCCTCCAGCTCGCCGGACCGCGCCAGTGCCCGCCGCAGCAGCACCGGCCCGTCCGGGTCGCCGTCCAGCGTCAGGCCGATCCCGGCCACCGTGTCCCGCAAGAACCCCTCGGGGTGCGCCGCCGCCCGTCGGCCGAGCTCGACGATGGCCGCCGTGTCGCCGACGTACGAGGCCGCCTCCACGGCGTCGGCCAGCATGTCCAGGCTGTTCCCCGCCGCCAGGATCCGTACGGCCTCGGCGGCGTTGCCCGAGTTCAGCTCGAACCGGCCGCGGAGCTGGGCGATCTCCATGGCGAGCGTGGTGTCGCCGTCGGCCCCTTCGCGCGCCTCGGCCAGCAGCGACTCCGCCTGTCCAGGGCGGCCGCCGAGCCAGGCCGCGACGGCGGCGTCCTTCAGGCGGACGGCGCGGGCACGCGGCTCGGGGGTCAACTCGGCGGCCCTGGCCAGGGCGGTGGCGGCGGCGCCGTACCCGCCCCGGTCACGGGCCCGCTCCGCGGCGGCCACCAGCGCGGCGGCGACCTGCTCGTCCTGCCCCAGGGCGGCTCCGGCCAGGTGCCAGGCGCGGCGGTCATCCGAGGTCAGCTCCGCGAGGACGGCGTGCACGCGGCGGACGTCGGCCGGAGTGGCCGCCTCGTGCACCGCGGATCGGATGAGCGGATGAGCGAACCGCACGCTCGTGCCCGACACCTCGGCCAGTCCGGTCCTCTCCAGCTCGGCCAGCGCGACCCGCCCAGCCCCGTCCTGCGTCCCAGCCCCGTCCTGCGTTTCGGCACCGGATGGGAGCGATCGGGCCACGCGCGCGCCGGGCTCCACCGGTTGCTGGGCGAACAGCCACTCGGCGGCGCGCAGAACCAGGCCGAGGTCAGCCTCTACGGCGGCAACCAGAGCGACCAGCCGGGCAGAAGCGGACAACCCGGCCACTCGATCGCCGAAGAGCCGGGCGCCCACGGGCAGCGGATCGGGCAACGGCTCGCGCCCGGCGAGCTGCGCGGGCGTCAGGCGGGCGGCGATCTCACCCAGGGCGAGCGGGTTCGCGCCGGTCAGCGTGACGAGTTCCCGTTTCACCTGCGCGGGCAGCACACCGTGGCGGGATTCCAGCAGCTCGGCCGCGGCGGACTCGGCCAGGCCGCGCACCTCCACCGTCAGCGGCACGCCCTTGACAGGGGCCTCCCCGCGTACGGCGAACACCATCGCGATCCGTTCCGTCCCCAGCCGCCTGGCGGCGAACAGCAGCGCATCGGCCGAGGCCCGGTCGACCCACTGGAAGTCGTCGACCACGCAGATCAGCCCGTCCGGCGCGGCCGCCTCGGCCAGCAGCGAGAGCACACCGGCGCCCACCAGGAAGCGGTCGCCGATGTTGCCCGCGGCGAGCCCCAGGGCCGCGCGCAGGGCATCGCGCTGCGGCTCGGGCAGCGCGCCGAGCGAACCGGTCGCCGGCCACAGCACCTGGTGCAGCGCCGCGAACGCGAGGTCGGACTCGGACTCGACGCCGGTGGCCCGCAACACCCGCATCGCACCACCGCGCGCGGCCGCCGCGTCGAGCAAGGCGGTCTTGCCCGCGCCTGCCTCGCCCCGCAACACCACCGCGCCACCGAACCCGTCGCGAGCCCGCGCGATCATCTCGTCGAGTGCGCTGATTTCCGCAGATCTGCCGTAGAGCACGAACACCCACTGTAGGAGGCCCTTGCTGCCGTGCCCGAAGGCCCCGCCACCGCCCTGCGCCGGCGCGCTCGGTCAGGTCGGCTTCATCCGGGCCCGCGGGCCCGGTTCGCCTCGCGCACGACCGCCCAGGCGTCCGCCACCGGGCCCAGGTGCCGCAGTTTTTCGGGGTTGAGCATGGCGCGGATCGCCTGGACCTGCCCGTCGAGGATGTCGAGCGTCAAGGTGTTGACGATCTTGCCGTCCCGGTCCCGGAAGATCGCGCCCGGCTGGCCGTTCATCTCGTGCGGCTCCACCACGCCGCCGATCCGTGCGAACGGCGTCGCGATGGCGGCCAGCGTACGGGCCACGTTCCCGGCGCCGAAAACGCCGTCACCCCACAGCGGCGCCTTGCCGCCGCTGTCGCCGACCATCCGTACGTCGCCGGCCAGCAGCACGCGCAGCCCGTCCACGTCTCCTTCCCTGAAGGCGTGGAAGAAGCGCCCGGCGAGTTCGTCCCGCTCGCGGCGGTCCGCCTCGAACCGGGCGCGCCCGTCGTTCATATGGCGGCGCGCCCGGACGGCGAGCTGGCGGCACGCCACCTCCGAGCGCCCCACCGCGGTGGCGACCTCGCCGAAGCCGAACCCGAACACCTCCCGCAGCACGAAGACCGCGCGCTCCAGCGGGCTGAGCCGCTCCAGCAGCAGCAGCGCGGCCATCGACAGGGAGTCGGCCAGCTCCGCCGACCGCTCCGGATCCGCGTACGGGTCGGCCAGCAACGGTTCGGGGAACCACCGCCCGGAGTATTCCTCCCGCCGCACGCGCGCCGAGCGCAGCACGTCGATCGAGATCCGGGACACCGTGGCCGCCAGGAACGCCTTGGTCGACCTGGGCTGTGCCGGTGAGGCCTCGTAACGCAGCCAGGTCTCCTGGACCGCGTCCTCCGCTTCGCTCACGCTGCCGAGAATCCGGTAGGCGATCGAGAACAGCAGCGGCCGCAGCTCCTCGAACTCCTCCGCCCTGCTCACGTCAGCTCCTTGAAGCCCTGCCGCCAGGAGGGGTGGCGCAGCCGCCAGCCGAGCTCCCGTTTGGCCTTGGCGTTGGAGAAGCCGCGTCCCTCGGTCATCATGGTGACCGCCGTCTTCCCGGCCAGCAGCCGGGCCAGCCATACGGGGATCCGCATCGGCGGCTTCGCGCCCGCGCACGCCGCCAGGTGGGGAAGCCACTCGGCGGCCGGGGCGGGCTCGTCGTCAACGATGTTGAACACGCCTCTGGCCTGGTGTTCCACGGCCAGGACGGTGGCGGTCGCCGCGTCGTCGAGGTGCACCCACGAGCTGTGTCCGCCGCCGTCGCCGATGATCGGGTACTGTCGCCTGCGCACGAGCTCGACCTGGTCGTCGGTGGCCCCCGGCCCGTAGAAGGCGCCGTAGCGCAGGACAGCGCCGCCCGCCCTGACGACCACCTCCTCGAGGTGGCGAATCGCTCGTGCTCCCTGGCCTGTGCTGGTCGGGTCGAGCGGGTCCTCTTCCGTCTTCACCCATCCGCCGGTACGGATGCCGTTCCAGGCGCCGTAGCTCTGCGCGACGACATGGGACACGCCGACCGCTTCCGCGGCGGTCAGCAGGTGGTCCGTCCCTTCGAGGCGCAGCCGGTTGGTGGTGGCGAACCAGCGGTCGAAGTGCTTGATGTCCGGGTGGCCGGAGATGGCGGTCATCTGGTGCACCATCGTATCCGGCCTGGCCATGGCCACCGCCTCACCCACCGATACCGCGTCCAGGCCGTCCATCACGACCCCGTCTGCGCCCAGTCGCTCCAGCAGGCCCAGCTTGTCCGCGTTCGTCGTCGTCGCCGTCACCTGATGGCCGCGCGCCACCAGCTGCGGCACCAGCCGCCGCCCGAGCACCCCGGTCCCGCCCGCCACGAATATCCGCATGAGTCCTCACTCCTCTGACATAGGCGCCTTTCTCCCGGGACGAGACAGCCAGGTCGTTCCGTGACATAGGAGCGAGAGAACCGGGGAAGATCTCGCGACTCGGCCCGATCCCGGGGAAGTCGTCTCCTTTCCGTGTCACAGAACGGCCGGGCTGTCTCGTCCCGGGCAGACAACACTCATTCGGACAGGAGCTCGGCATGAACGAGAACCAGAAACTGGCTTTGGTCACCGGGGCGAACAAGGGAATCGGCCGGGCGGCCGCCGACCAACTCGCCGCGCTGGGCATGACGGTTCTGATCGGCGCGAGGGACGCGCGGCGCGGTGAAGAGGCCGCGGCAGCGGTGCGCGCGGAGGGCGGCGACGCGTACGCGATCGTCCTGGACGTCACCGATCCGGCCACCATCGAGGAGGCCGCGAGGTGGATCGAGGGGAGCTACGGCCGCCTCGACGTGCTGATCAACAACGCCGGCATCACCGGCTCTGGGCGGGTCTCACCCGCGGAGGCCATCGACCAGATCCCGAGCACCGTGGACCTGGACATGGTGCGCGCGGTGTTCGAGACCAACGTCTTCGGAGTGATCGCGGTGACCAATGCCATGCTCCCGCTGCTGCGGCGCTCACCGGCGCCGCGGATCGTCAACGTCAGCAGCGGCGGCGGGTCGCTGGCCATCGCCAGCGACCCGGACGGCCCGTTCACGGGGCTGCCGACGTCGGCCGCGTACTCGCCGTCCAAGACCGCGCTGAACGCGCTGACCGTGCAGTATGCCAACGAACTTCGCAAGGAGGGCTTCCTGATCAACGCCGCCGCCCCCGGCTACGTCGCCACGGACATCAACAACCACAGCGGGTTCCTCACCCCCGCGCAGGGCGCCACCGTCCTGGTACGCCTGGCCACGCTCGACGCCGACGGACCGACCGCCGGGTTCTTCAGCGCGGACGGCCCGGTGCCCTGGTAGCAGTCGGGCGTCCCTCCGGAGCTTCGTCGCCGGGGGCGAGGCTCCGGGGCGCCGCGCGTGGCTCGAACCGCTCGCGCACACAGGGGGACAGGCCGGGCAGTTCGGTGTTGGGCGCCCGGCGACCGGCTCGTCCATCGCCCTGACCAGCACGGCAGGGACGAACGATCCAGCAAGGAACGAAGGGGGAACACGATGTGGCTCTATCCAATGGATCAACGTAGCCATGGAGAAGTCTCCATCCATCTCGGATGACGCCACGTGGTTGTGTGGGCCACATCACCAAGGAGGCAACCATGCGCCCGAGCACGAACACTCCCACGGACGGCGTGCCCTTCGACGACCACGGAGTCGAGCCCATCCCCGCGTCCGCCAGAGACTCCACCCCCTGGCAGCAGTTCTGGATCTGGACCGGCGCCAACATCGCGCCCATCAACTGGGTCCTGGGATCCCTGGGGGTGACGCTCGGACTCAGCCTCATCGAGACCGTCGCGGTCATCGCGATCGGCAACCTCGTCGGGTGCGCGGTGTTCGGCCTGTTCAACCTGATGGGCCACCGGACGGGCGTCAACCAGATGGTGATCGGCCGGGCGGCGTTCGGGATCAAGGGAGCCATAGTCCCGGGAGTCGTCCAGGGCCTGCTGACGATGGGCTGGGTCGGCGTCAACACCTGGGTCGTGCTGGACCTGGTCCTCGCCATTCTCGCCCGCATGGGGGTGCAGGGCGGTGTCGGCCTCAAATACCTGGTCGCCGGCGTCATCATGGCCGTCCAGCTCCTGCTGGCGCTCTACGGTTTCTACGCGATCCGTACCTTCGAGAAGTACACCGTGCCGGCCACCGTGGTGATCATGGCGATCATGACCGTCCTGGCCGTCGCCCAGGTCAACCCGGACTGGACGGCAGCCACCGCCACCACGCCGACCGACAAGGTGACGGCGATCACGCAGTTGCTGACCGCGATCGGCGTCGGATGGGGCATCAGCTGGTTGCCCTACTCGGCGGACTACAGCCGTTTCGTCCGCCCGAACACGCCCCGCTCATCGGTCTTCTGGTCGACGGCCCTCGGCATGTACGTCCCCACTGTCTGGCTCGCCGCCCTCGGCGCCTACCTGAGCAGCAGCGGGACCGGAAGCGACCCCTCCGACCTGGTGACGAACACGTTCGGCCTGCTCGCGGTGCCCGTACTGCTCCTCGTCATGCACGGTCCCGTGGCCACGAACATCCTCAACCTCTACTCCTGCTCGCTGGCCGCCCTGTCGGTCGGCATCCGGATCGCCCGCTGGAAGCTGACCCTGATCGCCGGCGGCGTCGCGTCCGCCGTGCTGGCGGTCTTCGTGCAGGCCGACGACTTCGCGCAGGCCTTCGACCACTGGATGGTCTCCATCCTGGTGTGGATCAGCCCGTGGGCGAGCATCCTGCTGGTGGACTTCTTCGTCACGAGGCGCGGCCGGCTCGAGGTGGCGTCCCTGTATCGTGCGGACGCCTCGCCGTACGGGCCGGTCAACGGCCGCGCGCTGCTCGCGCTGGTCGCGGGGCTCCTGGCGGCATGGAGCTGGCAGTACGGCATGGTGCCGCTCACCCAGGGCCCCATCGCCCGCGCGCTCAACGACACCGATTTCTCCTGGCTGTCGGGCGGACTGGTGGCCGGCGGCCTGTACTACGTGCTGGCGCGGGCCCGCGTCCGGGCGCAGACCCGGGCGAGGGCAGGAAGGCCCTGAGGGCTCGGCGAGCCAGCGGGTGCGTCGGTTACTCGGACACCGTGAGGCCGGCGGCGATGATGTCGATGAGCCGGTCGAGGATCTTCGGATAGAGGTCGGGACCGGCCAGACGGTCCCGGTGCAAGGGCATCATGAGGACGGTCTGCAGGATGCCGACGATCAACGCCGGGTCGTCGTCGACGAGGTCGTCGCTGTGCTCGGCCAGGAAGGCCGCCAGCGCGGTGACCGGATTGTCCGGCGCCGAGGTCACACGTGCGGGGTCCAGCTTCCTGGCCACCGCCTCCATCTCTTCAGGATGTGTCATCAACCTGCCGTACAGCGGGTTGCCGTCCAGCTCGGCCAGCGTGGCGTGCAGGAAGGCCCGCAGTCCGGCGCGGGTGCCGGGCTCCTTGCCCAGCGCCCCGTCGATGACCCTGCTCTTGACCTCGGCCATCTGGATGAGCATCAGCTCCAGATAGAGCGCCTCCTTGGAGTCGAAGAAGACGTAGAAGGTGCTCTTGGCGATCCCGGTCCCGGCGACCAGGTCCTCCAGGGAGGTCTTGCGCAGCCCCTGGGTGGTGAACAACCGATGACCGTTGTCCAGGAGCAGCCGCGTGATGCGGCTCTTTTCCGCAGCGGAGAAAGCGGGAGGCATGAGCCGATCCTTCCGAGGGTCAGAACGTGTCGGCCAGGGTCTCGCGCAGTGGCCGGAGCGCGAGCCCGGAGGCCGGGGCGACGGAGACGCCGGCGTCGTGGATGCCCGCAGGGCGGGGATCGCGGTGTGCCCGCGCGCGTCCGACGTGACGCGTCCCGCCCATGACCAGTACACGCGTAACCATCTCTCAACCCGCCAGCTGGAACTTGCGCTCGACCATCCGGCGCACCGGGCCCCACGACGCCAGCCGCAGCGGGAGCTGGGTGAGCTCCAGGAGGAGCGGGTTGCGGGGCGCGTAGACGCCCTTGACCCGGCGGCCGAGCCTCTGCTTCTTGTCCGCCTCCGGGCGCAGCTCGGCCTCCCACGCGGCCAGGGCGGCCAGCACGTCATCGCCGTGGTGCTCCAGGGCCGCGCCGAGCCTGTCGGCACCGCCGACGGCCAGGGAGGAGCCGTAGCCGGCGAACAGCGTGACGCACCAGGCCGCGTCGCCGAGCAGCACGACCCGGCCCTTGCTCCACCGGTCGACCACCATCTGGCTGATGGTGTCGAAGTAGACCGAGTCGGCCGTCATCAGGCCATCCAGGGCCTGCGGGACCAGCCAGCCCATGTCGCCGTAGATCTCGCGAAGATCGTCCAGCGAGGCGCCGGCCCGGCCGCGGTCGGTCCGGTAGCCGAAGAAGGCGGCCGTGCGGCCGTCGCCGACGCTCATCATGGCGAACGTGCGGCCGCCCGCGCTGATCGAGCCGGTCGTCTCCGCGGGAAGTCCCTCAGGCCGCTCCTTCATCATGTAAACCGCGACGCTGTGCCCCATGTCGAGGCGGTAGGCCTCTTCCGGGCCGAAGACCAGGGCCCGCGTCGCCGAGTGCAGTCCGTCGGCGCCGATGAGCAGGTCGGCGCGCTCGGTGGTGCCGTCGCTGAGGGTGACGTGCACCGCGTTCGCGTCCTGCTGGACGGCGGTGATCGTGGTGCCGAACCGGATCGTCGTGTGCTCCGCGACGGCCTCGTACAACACCGCTTCGATGTCGCCGCGCAGGATGTTGAACGCCTTCCTGCCCATGGTGGCGACGATCGTCTCGCCGCTGAGCGCGAAGCGGCGCTGACCGTTGGTCTTGCGGTAGACCAGCTCGCGCGTCACGAAGGCGCGCCGCTTCAGCTCCGGCAGGACGCCCATCCGCTCAGCCCCGTCATAGCCGATGCCGCCGAACGTCACCCCGTAGCCGCCGCCGCGACGCTCCGGGGCACGCTCGACCACCAAGGTCTCCCACCCCGCCTGGTACAGCCTCAGCGCCGCGGCGAGTCCGGCGATTCCCGCTCCGATGACGATGGCACGCATGTCCGGGTTCTCCCTTTCATCTTCTGTGACTATAAAAACATGTTAGTACTTTGTTTTCAACGGGATGCTCACGCCGGTCGACGATGTCGATGTGGCCGCCGGGTTCCCTGTAGCGCAGGCACCATCCGCGCCGAGGCGGCATAGACACGTGGGCTGGGGAGTTGTGGTGGGTTGTGACGATGGACCGCGATCTCCGGCTGGATCTGCACCCGCTCCTGGCGGATCGGTTCAGCCCCTACCAGTTCGACCCGGCCGGCGTCATCGATGACGAGAGGCTCAGGCTGTTACTGGAGGCCGCGCGGTGGGCGCCGTCCGCGGGAAATTCCCAGCCGTGGGGATTCCTCCCGGTCCGTCCAGGCGAACCCGACCATGCGCGGGTCACCCGACATCTCGCACGGAGCTCGGCACGATGGGCACCGAACGCCGGGCTTCTGATCGTGAATCTGACCCGGCGGTCCGTCGGCGACACTGACCTGGTCTATTCGGAGTTCGCCGACTACGACCTCGGCCAGGCCGTGGCACACCTGACCGTGCAAGCACAAGCGATGGGACTGACATGCCACCAGTTCCGCGCCTTCGACAGGGAAGGTCTGACCGCGGACTTGCGCCCGAACCCGGGCTGGGTGGTCATGTCGATGACGGCCGTCGGCGTAGCGGCCGATCGCGGGCAGCAGGTGCGGTGGCGGCGCAGCGTGGCCGAGCTGTGCAGCGGTCCATGGAGCGAAGACCGCATCGAGGTGGGTAGGGCGGGTCACGGTACCGGCCGGACCGTCTGACGATGGCCTCTCAGACCTGTGGGACGACGGCGAACGTGCCGCGATCCCGGCCCGCGGTCGGAGCCGACGCAAAGGCCCGCGGTCGGAGCCGACGCAAAGGCCGGCGGTCGGAGCCGACGCAAAGGCCGGCGTCGGCTCCGATCCGTTGCGCGTCCGCCCTGTGCCTTACCAGGTGACCGGGAGTTCCTCGACGCCGTAGATGATGGCGTCCTTCTTGAACGGCAGGTCCTCAACCGGTACGGCGAGTCGCAGGGTGGGGATGCGGCGGAACAGCGTGTCGAAGACGACCTGCAGTTCCATCCTGGCGAGGTTCTGGCCGAGGCACTGGTGCGGGCCGAAGCCGAAGGCGAGGTGGTGGCGGGCCCCGCGCTCGATATCCAGTTCGGCCGGATCGGTGAACACCGCCGGGTCCCAGCCGGCCGAGAGGCTGGAGACGATGACGCCCTGGCCGGCCTTGATGCTCGCCCCGCCGATCTGCACGTCCTCGATGGCCACCCGGGAGGTGACCGTGTCGGCGATGGTGAAGTAGCGCAGCAGTTCCTCCACGGCCATGGGCGTCTTGTCGGGGTCGGCCGTGATCATGGCCAGCTGCTCGGGGTGCTTGAGCAGCCCGATCACGCCGAGCGAGATCATGTTCGCGGTGGTCTCGTGCCCGGCGGTCAGCAGCAGGAAGGCCAGGCTCACCAGGCCGGCGTGGTCGAGGGTCCCCTCCTGGCGTTGCCGGGCGATCTGCCGGCTGAACAGGTCGTCGCCGGGTTCGGACTCCTTGCGGGTGATCAGTTCGTCGATGTAGGCGCGCAGTTCGAGGAAGGCCCGCTGCCGCTCCTCCGGCGACGAGCTCCGGCGCACCGCCACGGCGGTGCGGCTCTGGAAATAGTCGTGGTCGCTGTACGGCGCGCCGAGCAGCTGGCAGATCACCAGGGACGGCACCGGCAGGGACAGCGCCTGCACCAGGTCGGCCGAACGCTGGCCGTTGGCGAGCATGTCGTCGATGAACTGGTCGACGATCTCCTGGATCCGCGGCCGCAGCGCGCCCAGTCGCTTCACGGTGAACTCGCTGATCACCGGACGCCGGGTCGCGGCGTGTTCCTCGCCGTCCATGCCGAGCATCAACTGTGGCTGGCTGCGCAACTGCCGCATGGTCGCCGCATCGAGGTTGAGCAGCGGGAAGCCGTCCTTGCGCCGGTCGGAGGAGAAGCGGCGGTCCGCCAGGATGGCACGGGCTTCCTCATACCCGGCCACCCACCACGCCTCGGTGCCGCCCGCCAAGCGGACCGTGCTGATCGGCGCCTGCTCGCGCAGCTGCTCGTATTCGGCGGGTGTGGCGAACGGGCAGCCGCGCTCGACCGGCAGTTCCAGATCAGCGAGTTCGCCGACGATGCTCTTCGTCATTCATGACCTCCCAATAATGGATCTGACTGAGTTTGTCCGAAACTCCTCGGGGGTGAAGCCGGACGCGGTGCCTGGCCGGCCGCGGCTGCTCCGCCACCCGTGCTCATCGCAGGGTGAGGAGGGTCTCGGACTCGATGCGGGTCAGCTTGTCAGGGTTGCGGACGTAGTAGAGGCCGGTGATGCGGGCGTCCTCGACCCGGATCGCCAGGACGCCGTCGATCTCGTCGTCCATGCGAACGAGGAGTGCCGGGTTGCCGTTGACCATGGTGAGATCGCCGGTGATCGCGACATTGACCTTGCCGACGCCGCCGACGATCATACGGGCCACCTTGTCCGCGCCGATGATCTGCCGCGGCACGGCCTGCTTCACGCCGCCGCCGTCGCTGATCATGGCGACCTCGGGGGCGAGCACGTCGAGCAGGCCTTGCAGGTCCCTGGTTTCGACCGCGCGCTGGAACGACTCCAGAACCGCCCGGGCTTCGCCAGGTGAGACCACCTCGCGAGGGCGGCGGGCATCCACGTGCCGGCGGGCGCGATGCGCGATCTGGCGGACGGCCGCGGGGCTCTTGCCGACGGCGGTCGAGATCTCGTCGTAGCCGACACCGAAGGCCTCGCGCAGCACGAACACGGCGCGCTCGGTCGGCGAGAGCCGCTCAAGGACGATCATGAGTGCCATCGACACACTCTCGGCGAGCTCGACGTCCTCGGCCACGTCCGGAGAGGTGAGCAGCGGCTCGGGCAGCCAGGGGCCGACGTAGGACTCCTTGCGCCGGCCGAGCGTACGCAGCCGGCTCAGCGCCTGCCGCGTGGTGATGCGGACCAGATACGCGCGTTGATCCCGCACGGTGCCGAAGTCGACGCCCGCCCACCGCATCCAGGTTTCCTGCAGGACGTCCTCGGCGTCCGCGGCCGAGCCGAGCATCTCGTAGGCGACGGTGAACAGCAGATTGCGGTGGGTGACGAACGCGTCAATGGCGAGGTCCGCAGGGCCGTTCCCGCCCATGCCCTCGGCGCCCTCTCCAGAGTGGTCCGCAACGCTGGCCATGGTGTCTCCTGACTGTCCGTTCTCTACTGCTTCACTGGAGGAGCCGCGCACCGCCGGTTCGTGACACCAGGACGGCGAAGAGCGCAACGCGTACTTGATCAGGGCTATGTGCGGGCACTTCCTGGCCCGCCACCCGCCGGGGAGAACCGCCGCACTGGTGCGACACTCCTCCCCGGCGAGCCCGCCTTCGTCGAGCGCCGAACTCCAGCGGGGGCGTGCATCGGGCCAAAGGGAACGACGCGGCTGTGGGTTCAGGAAGGCTCAACCGGGGGTTACCGACCTTCTTGATCGAGCTGGCCGTGCGCCTCCATCGAAAGGTGCTCCCAGTCGGCCCAGCTCTTGAGGCGGGCGGCGTAGGCCTGCGGGACCATCTGGTGGCCCATGGGGCCGAAGAAGACCCGCAGCGGCGGGTTGTCGAGGTCGACGATCTTGAGGAGTGTCTGGGCCGCGGTGGCCGGGTCGCCGGCGGGCTGGTGCTTCACGAGAGCCCCGAGGCGCTGGCGGAGGCCGTCGTAGATCGGCTTGGGCTCGGCCACGTGGCCGTTGTCCAGCGGATTGGGGTTCTTGCCTGACCTGGTGGCGAAGCCGCCAGGTGCGATCACGGTCACCTTGATGCCGAACTCCGCGACCTCTTGGGCGAGGGCTTCGTTCAGGCCTTCCAGGGCCCACTTGGAGGCGTGGTACGCGCCGCCGAGCGGCAGCGCGATGAGCCCGGCCACCGAGGACAGCTGGATGATGTGCCCGGAGCCCTGCTCGCGCAGGTGGGGCAGCGCGGCCTGGATGACCCACACCGCGCCGAACAGGTTGGTCTCCATCTGGTCGCGCAGCTGCTGCTCGGTCAGCTCCTCGATCGCACCGACCTGACCGTAGCCGGCGTTGTTCACGATGACGTCCAGACGGCCGAAGTGCTCCTTGGCCCGACTCACGCTCTCGACGACGGCGGCCCTGTCGGTCACGTCCATCGCGAGCGGGAGCACCGCCTCGCCGTAGGCGGCGACCAGGTCATCAAGGCTTTCGGTGGTCCGGGCGGTCGCGGCCACCTTGTCGCCGCGCGACAGGGCGGCCTCGACGAACTGGCGGCCCAGGCCACGGGACGAACCTGTGACGAACCATACCTTGCTCATGATCTTCTTTCCGATCTTTCGTTGTTGGGTGGTGCCATGAACTGCTCGGTCGCCCATGAGACTCCGGCCGCCCGAATTCTGTGACCGCCCAGCTGGGTGACGTGTGCCACAGCCAGGTTGGGTGGACCTCGGCGTCCTCCCCACGGGAATGACACCCGTTCCCGTGCCACGGGCGGCAGCGTCGAGTCCGTGGCCGGACCGCCGACACGATCACGCGCCACCCCGGACCTGGCCCCAGAGGCCGGTTACGCCGCTCGGCACCGAAGCCGCCGGCCCTACGACCGGACCCTTCTTCTCGCCGCCGCCGGCCGCTTGCCGGTGAGGCTCGCCGCGATCAGCAGTCCGGCGGGAACGAACCCGAAGAGGAACCCGCTCGGCCCGATCAGGAAGACGGCGAACACCACCCACGCGAGCATCGCCCAGCCGACGTACGCCGGGACATGCTGCCCTTGCCGCCCCGCCCGCGACACCAGCAGCCCCAGCAACACGAGGACGACGACCCACCCGCCAGGAAGGGCCCAGAACGTCGCCACCGAGTCGCTGCTCGCGGTCCCGTTGCGCAGGTCACCGGCCAGCCAGCTCGCCCAGGGGGCAGCGCCGACGAACACGACGGTGTGCAGTACGGAGATGATGATCATGGTGTAGCCGGCCCAGACGGTGAGCCGGCTCGGGGGCGTGTCAGTGTTCATGGCAGCCAGCCTCGCCGGGTCATGACCTGCGGGACTCCCCTGCGGGCGGGATCCGCATCCCCCGCTCCGGGGAGAAGCCGCGAACAGTGATCCGACACACGGTCACCGCGGCACTCCGCGCGCGAGGACCTGTCCGCCAGGGGCTTGGACCGCGCCTTCCCGGCTGCCGGTCAAGGCCGGCGGAGCGAGATGGGCAGGCGGAAGCGGCGGGCGATCCAGACGATGGCCGTGTCGCACAGGACGAGCCCCACCACGGCGGGGAGCAGAACGGCCCAACCGCTGTCGTCCCCTTCGCCGACGCTCCAGACGACTTTGAGCAGGGCCATGAGATTGATGATCACCAGGCCCCAGCCCAGGGACCGATGCCAGAACGCCAGGCACAGGGCGGTCAGGCTGCCGATGACGGCCAGCACGCCGAGCACATGGAAGGGGGACAGATCGCCGATGCTGAGGATGAGCTCCTTCTCCATGTCGAGGAACGCCTGCACGTGAGGATCGACCCGTTCCGGCGGCGGGAACCAGAACATGCTGGTCAGCAACGCCACGATCGTCAGGGCTATGCCCTTCCAGCTGCGCCGCCAGGCGAAGTAGGCCAGCGGGAGGACGAACAGCGGGCGGATGTACCAGCTCAGGGTGTTGGTGTGCCGGGCATAGGCCCAGTCGAGAAATTCCTGCAGCATGCGATCACCAGGCCCAGGTGACGTAGCCGGCGGTGGTTTGCCCGGGCAGGTTCCCGCCCCGCATGACCAGGCGAGCGTTCGCCTCCAGCTGCCGCTCGGAGGCCTGTGCGAGCTGCTCGATTCCGGAGCTGGCGCCGGTGATGGGGATGGACGGCATGCCGTGAGTCTACTCTGTTCGGAAATATCCGAACAAGTTGGAAGCAGCCGCAGGCATCTCCCTCGCCGAAGTGCTGCGCCGCGCCCTGTCCTGAACCATCCCTGGAGCCGGAGAAACTCGCGGCCCGCCCGTCGCCGAAGCTGGCCGGCCAGGCCGACCTCACGGTCTTCGCCAGGTTTGACTTATATAAGCAGACGCTGAAATACTCGGGTCGTGCACGCGTTCGAAACCGGCTCGTGGTGGACGCGCACGCCGCATCACCGGTGAGCAAAGGGACACCTGATGGACTTCGTCGACGAGATCAACCGGGCGCATCGCGAGCTGGCCGACGGCGAGTGCAAGGTCCTCACGCTGCGGCGGCACTACGACGCCGAGGTCAACGGCAACAACCCCGGTTTCCCCGAGGTGGAGGTGCGCCTGTCCGCCGCTGCCGGTGGCACCCTGTTCGAGCTGATGCACGCCGCCGAGGTGCCGGACTTCTGGTCCGGCTTCGGCCCGGGTGCCGCCGGCGTGGGCTGGGATCTGGCGTTGCTGGGCTTGGGCCTGCACTTGTCGCTGAGCGGCTCGCCGGACCAGGTCGCCGCCACCACCACCTTTCACACCCACCAAGAGGAGCAGTCATGACCCAGAAGACCACGACTTTCCTGATGTTCCAGAACGGCGACGCGGAGGAGGCCATGACGTTCTACGTCTCGCTCTTCGACGAGGCCAAGGTGGTGCACGTCGAGCGCTTCGCAGCCGGAGAGCCCGGCCTGGAGGGCAAGATCAAGCATGCCACGTTCACGCTGGCCGGCCAGGAGTACATGTGCATCGACAGCGACCGGCAGCACGCCTTCACCTTCACGCCGTCGATCTCGATCTACGTCGCGTGCGACACCGAGGAGGAGATCGACCGCCTGTACGCGGCGCTGGGCGAGGGTCGTCAGGCGCTGATGCCGCTGGGCTCCTACGGCTTCAGCACGAAGTTCGGCTGGGTCAACGACCGTTTCGGGGTCTCCTGGCAGCTCAACCTCCTCTGATCCCCGCGAGCATCCGCTTGGTCGTGGCGGTCAAGATGCTCGCGCCGGTCCAGCCCGTACCATCGTCCCGATGCCGGCTCAGGCGAGAGTCACGATGAACGCGGCCTGAAGCATCGCGACCATCGTGATCACGTGGGCGGGGGCGACGCACTGACGGCCCTGTTCCAGGCCAGCAGTACCGGCACTCCCGCGACCAGCCCGGCGGCACCGGCGATCGCCAGGCCGTACTCCGGTCCGGCCGCTTCGACGAGGAGGCCGCCGAGCAGGATGCCCAGCCCCTGGGCGGCGACCATGCCGGAGGAGGCCAGGCCGACCGCCTGTCCCCTGCTCTCCGGCGGTGCGATCCTCACGTACTCCGCGTTGGCGGCCACGTGGTAGCCGGTGAGCACCCCGCACACCGTCCACAGGAGCAGCAAGGGCACGTAGCCGGGATCCGCCACGCTGGCCACCAGCGGCACACTGGCCGCCACCGCCATCGGGGCCATCAGCGCCATCCGCCGCGATTCGGACAGGAATCTGGCCAGCACGAACACGCCGATGACGTTGCCCACGGGCAGGGCGGCCATGAGGAGCCCCGCCTCCGCGGTGCCCAGGCCGAACGAGGCGGCGTACGGCACCGCGATCGCCTCGGGGATGACGTGGAAGCCCGACAACATGGCCAGGCCGAGCAGGCTGCGCAACGCGCGATGCCCGGCCACCAGCCGCAGCCCGCCGAGCAGGGAGATCGGCTCCTTCCCCGCCGCCGCCGGGCGCCGGCGCACCGTGGCCAGGGTGAGTGCCGCGGCGGCGGCGAACGTGACCGCGTTGATGAGGATGGCCGTCCCCGCGCCGACCAGCGCCACCACGATGCCGCCGCCGGCGAAGCCGAGCAGCGTCACGACCTGGCCGCTGAGCTGGTGGACCGCCACTCCGCTCTGGTAGAGCTCGCGGGGCAGCACGTCGGGCGTCAGCGAGATGCGCGCCGCCCTGCTCGGCGAGTCGAGCAGTTGGGAGGCGAAGACCAGGGCGCACAGCGCGGGCAGCGGGAGACCGGGCAGTGCGACGAATCCGATGAGGACCGTCCTGGTCACATCGCAGACGATCGTGACCTCGCGCCGCGGGTAGCGGTCGGCCAGCCAGCCCAGCGCGGGCCCGCCGATCAGCGCGGGCACGAACGTCATCGCGTAGACGAGCGTGGTGATGGCGGCCGAGCCGCTGCGCTCGTAGGTTAGGACGGCCAGCGCGACGCGCGCCAGCTGGTCGCCCGCTCGCGACAGCAACCCGCCCAGCCATAAACCGCGAAACTCGCCGATCGCGAGCACTTTGGCGTACATCGATTCCGTCCGGTCCGACTCGACTGTCCTCGCCGCCCTCGAGGAACCCGCACTCCGGCAGGTCCTGCCATGCTCCGGGAACCCGCGCGGGATCAGTTGCCCGGCGCGCATCCTGGCCAGTTCGTCGGGATCCAGCGCGCCGGCTCCTCGGAGCGGGGTCCGGGCGCTGCCGAACCGGGCCGGATCCGTGTGCTCCAAGCACCGGACGCCCACGCCGGCCGAGGGCGGTCACCCGGCGTAGGGGCCGAACCGGCCCCAGGCGACGAGCCCGGCGAGCGCGAAGAGGACGACGGTGACCAGCAGCCCGGACGGCTCCTTGCGGCGGATGTGCACGGCGGCCGCCATGATCATCATCACCGCCAGACCGGCCGCGGCGATCGGCGTCAGGACGGGCGCGATCCCGGTGGCGGCGGGCACGACCAGCCCGGCCGCGCCCAACAGTTCCATCACGCCGATGAGCCGCACCGCCCCCTGGGAGAACGTCTCCATCCACGGATACCTGCCGACCAGCTCGTCCTTCGGCCGGGTGAGCTTCACCAGGCCCGACGAGGCGAACGAGGCGGCCAGGAGCCCCTGCACGATCCACAGGAACACGTTCATCGAGGGGTCACACCGTCGGCTCTCGGCCTGGAAACCGGCGTCGACGCGGCTGTGCCGCCCGCGCGAAGGCCGGAGAAGTTGTCGCTCATATCCAGGCGACGAACGGGCGGCCTCCCGGGGGACACCTCGTACCCAGATATCCAGAACTGTTCGAGCCGGCGGGTCAGGAACCACCGCTCGGGCGTCGAGGCCGCTTCACGGTCTCCTCGGGGACCAGCAACGCGCGGGCGATCCGGCCCCGGGCCGAGCTTCGAGGACTTGCCCGGCCAGCCGTGGATGACGACCCGCGGAGACGTGGAGGGGGCGGGCTTCGCCGCGCTGCCGTCCGACGTCGAGAACCGTTACGCCACCGTGCCGACCCGGATCGAGCCCGCTCTTTCTGCTCGGACCGGCCCTGACGGCGGCCGCGGGAGGCGGCCGGGCGCGCTCCGTTGCCGGAGCGCACCCGGCCGCTACCGCCGCTACCTGGTCAGCAGCACTTCCGCCCGGGGTACTTGCTCCAGAAGCACCCACCGTTCGGCGGGCAGTAGCAGGTGCGCTTCGTCTTCTCGTACCCGCTGCCGCAGCCGGGGTTGTAGTAACACCGGGTCCAGTAGTAGTAGCCGTCAAAGGGGCAGCTGGCGGCGGAGGCCTTTGCCGCGGGCACCACCCAGCTCAGGGCGCGGTCCGCGAGCATTCCTATGGTTTTCAACTTTCTCCTTCTTCTGGGGTGAGCGCCGTCACCTTCCTGACGGTGACGGCGTGGACATCGGAGATCGGGAAGAAGCCGAGGGCACGGGAGTCGAAACTCGTGCTCGCGTTGTCTCCGAGCAGGACGAGCCGCCCTTCGGGCACCCGCTCGTCGGCGATGACGTCCTTCGCGATCTCGGGCACCCGGTCTCCCGGGAGCGCGGCTATACGCTTGATGACGAAGCCCGCATCGCGGGAGGACCGGTCGGCGACCACGGCTATCTGGTCGCGCCGCAACCGGGAGGGCGGGACGCGGCGAGCGAGGATCCTGTCGCCGTCGAGGAGGGCCGGGGCCATGCTGTCGCCGTCGACACGGATGATCGAATACGTGCGGCGCAGCCGTACCAGCAGGGCGATGAGCAGGCAGGCACCGGCGAGCGGCCACAACATCACGAGACCACCGCCTGGGGCGGCTCGACGTATCCCTGGGCCTGCAGGTTGAACAGCCGGGCGTACCGGCCGCGGGCGGTCATGAGCTCGTCGTGCGTCCCCGACTCGACGATGGCGCCCTGCTCCAGGACCACGATGTGGTCGGCGTCGCGGACGGTGTTGAGCCGGTGGCTGATGAGCACGCTCGTGGCGCCCTCGCGCTGGTTCCTGGTCCTGGCGTGCACGTCGGCCTCGGCCTCGGGGTCGAGCCCCGCGGAGGGTTCGTCGAGGATCATCAGGTCGCGATAGCCGCGGAACATCGCCCTGGCGAGCGCGGTGCGCTGCCACTGGCCGCCGGAGAGCTGCACGCCGATCTCGGGGTCGTCGGCTTCGTCCTCCTCGAAGAACATCCTGGTGAGCAGGGTGTCGTAGCCGCGGGGAAGGGAGGCGAGCTTGTCGTCGATGCCCGCCCGCCGCGCGGCGGCACGGATGCGCTCACGGTCGTCGCGGGCGGCGACGAAGCCGATGGAGACGTTGTCGGCCGCGGACATGTCGTACGTCATGTGGTCCTGGAAGAGGCCGGTGAGGCGATGCCTGAGGTCCTCGGGACGGACCAGGCGGATGTCCACGCCGTCCCAGGTGATGGAACCCCGCTGCGGGTCGTAGAACCTGCACAGCAGCTTGACCAGGGTGCTCTTGCCCGCGCCGTTCAGGCCCACGATGGCCACCGCCCGGCCGGCGGGGATGAACAGGTCCACGCCGCGCAGGATCCACGGATGCCGGTCGCTGTAGCGGAACCAGACGTCGGAGAACTCGATGCCGTGGCTCAGCCGGGGCAGCTGCCGGGGATCGGCGGGGACCGGCAGGTCGGAGCCCGCCCGGGTCACCGCCACATAGTGGCCGAACATGATCAGGTCCTGGTGCAGGGCGGCGATGCCGCTGACCAGGTTGTGGAGGGCGCCCTGGACCGCCGCCACGGCCGCGATCAGCAGGGACACGTCGCCCACGCTCAGCGCGCCGGACCTGGCGGCGATCACCGCCCAGACCAGCCCGCCCCCGGCGACCGCCGCGCCCATCAGCGTCAGCGCGCCCTCGATGGCCAGCTCTCTGAGGTCCATCCGGCGGTGGGCGGCGTTGGCGTTCTGCAGCTCGGCCATCATCCGGCCGCGAAAGAACCTGCCGCTGTTGAAGAGCCTGATCTCCTTGGCGGCCTCGACGGTGCCGAGCAGCGAACCGTAGAACATCTGGCGGCGCTCCGTCGGGCCGATCTCCCACATCAGCGAGGCGCGGCGGCGGGACAGGCGGAGCTGGGCCGCCAGCGCGGGCACTCCGGTCAGCAGGACGATCCCGGTCAGGACAGGGCTGATCACCAGGAGCGAGCCGACCATCCCCAGCAGGGTGATCGATGACCGGATGGTGCCGAACGAGCCGGCGACGATGCTCTGGCCGGACTGCAGGCTGCTCTGCGCCAGCCGCAGCCGGTCGTGGAAGTCGGGGTCCTCGAACGGCTTCAGGCCGGCGAAGCGCAACGTCGCCGTGAACAGCTGCGCCGTGGTCCGTGCGGTGAAAGCCCTGGCCATCTGGTTGCCCAGATAGTGGCTGACCTGGGGAAGCACCGCGATCAGCACGCCGGTCACGGCCAGCGCGGCAGCGAGGGGGACCAGCTCCGCGACCGGGCCGCCGCCCGCCAGGTCGTCCACGACCAGCTTGGTCAGCCAGGCGATCGCGATCGGCGTCATCGCTTCGACCAGCATCACCAGGACGAACACGGCCATCATGCCGGGTGCCGTCCGCAGCGCGACGTCGGCCGCCGCGCGTGCCGTACCGATCATGCGTGAACCTGGTGCGGCAGGGCGGCATCGCTGAAGACCACGGTCCCCGTGGCGTCCGTCGCGATCACCGTCGGGTAGCCGGAGACCTTGAACACCTGCTGGACCGGACCCTGGGGCGCCTCGCTCACGACGCGCGCCACCTTCTCCAGCCGCGCGATGTCCATCGCGGGATCGTCCTGCGGGCCGGCGACCACGACGGCGAGCACCGGGCCAGAGGCCTGCTCGGCTTGCTTGACGAACTCCGGCAGGAGCTCCTGGCAGGGCCGGCAGCCGGGGGAGAGGAAGCCGATCAGGGCACGCCCCTCCAGGTATGCAGCAGAGATCGGCTCGCCGTCGGTGGCCGTGGCGGTGAAGTCCGGGATCGTCTCCCCGGGCTGCAGTCCCTCCGGCGGCAGCTGGGGGGCGTCCTGCATCGTGCGCAGCCGCCGGATCACGCCGAAGAGCAGCAGCAGATTCGCCAGGCCCAGCAGCCCGACCAGGACGACTGCGGCAATCAGATAGGACATCACACACTCCCCGAGGTTTCCTTGAACAGACCAGCGATGTCGTCTCGGGCGATCATCAAGATCGCCCCGGACAGGCGCGCGGGCCGCTTCGCATCGTGATGGCGATCGCGGCGCAGAGCCCGCACGGCAAGACCCCGCCGGCGGCAGGCCCACCGGTGGGGCCGCCATGAGCACGACCGCGGCCGCCGCGGCCGCCGCGCCCACCGCCGCACCCACCGCCACAACGCCGGCCATCGGAAGGAGGAGACGCGCGGGGAGCATCGTCAGGGACGACGCGGACGACCGCATGGCACCGCGGCCGCGGAGCCTGGTGAACGCGGAGCCCGCGAACACGGCCCCGATCAGCACCTGGCATGCGACGTGCGGAAGACCCACGGCGGGATACTTCTTGATCGTGCTAGCCCGTCTCTAGCGGGCCGCTAGCCCCGACTTTCATCGGGGCGAACGACAGCATGTGAGAACGCAGTGGTCAGCAAGATCGATTCCCGCGCGCAGGGATCCGGTGCTGGGCGGCTGGGGCGTGGACGCCGTGGATGGCTCTGGCTTCGTTGCGGACGTCGCGGCTTGAAAGCAGGGCCTTCGCGGCGAGGGCATCACCGCGAAGGCCGGGGAGGGGAGAGGTTCAGGCGTAGGAGACGGCGACCAGGGCAATGGCGGATCCGAGGAAGACCGTCGTGTTGCGGATGCAGGTCTGGGCGCGTACCCAGCGGGGGAAGGCGTCCTCGGCGGCCCTGAGGAAGGGCGCGACCTCGACGCGGGCCAGCTCTGGGTCGCCCTTGCGGCGAAAGGCGGTCTCGACCGACCTGACCGCGGTGAGGTTGCTGTAGACGATGCCGGCGTTCATCACCAGGACCAGCGAGGAGAAGATCCAGGTCATCAGCGGGGCCAGGCCGGCGTCGGCGAGGTTGAGGGCGGCGGTGACGGCCATGATCGCGGCGACGGTGGCCGGGGCGGCGGTCTCGTGGCCTCCGGCGTCGAAGCGGAGCTTGTTCTCCTCCAGTACCTCGGGGCGGACGTTCTGGCGGCGCAGTTCGGCCACAGCGGCGGCCTTCGCGACGCGGCCGTAGCGGTGGCGGACGACCGGGATGCTGACGAAGGCGACGGCGACCAGCAGTTGCATGAGGGCGGCGAGGGTGTTCACGGGGGCTCCGTTCCGACTTGCACAGTGTTCAAGTGGCTGACGGGAAGAACGCTAACCCATGACTTGAACGCTGTGCAAGTACCTGCTTGAACACTGTGCAAATTGCCGTACGGTAAGGACATGCCACGCGACACCCTCACCCGGGAGCAGATCGTCCACGCCGCCGTCGAACTTCTGGACGCCGAGGGCCTCGAAGGTCTGAGCATGCGCACCCTGGGCCGGCGACTCAACTCCGCCGCGACCGCCGTGTACTGGCATGTCAAGAACAAGGACAACCTCGTCCTGCTCGCCGCCGACCACGTGTGGGGCGAGCTCGCCCTGCCCGATCCGGACTCCGCGGACTGGCGCACCACCGCCGCCACGATGGCGACCGACCTGTACGGGATGTTCGCCCGGCACCCCTGGCTGGTGCAGGCGTTCACCGCACACGTCCTCTATGGCGAGGGCAAGTCCCGCCACGACGACCACACCCTCGCCGTCTACGAGGCCGCCGGTTTCACCTCCGGCCAAGCCGACCAGGCCGCGGCCGCCGTCTTCACCTACGTCCTCGGCAACGCGGCCGGCGCCGCCGCAACCGCCTCGCTGACCCGCAATCTCACCGCCGGCGGCACCACCGCCCAAGAGCAACTCCAGGGCGCCATGGCCCAGGCCCAGGAGATCGCCATGCGCTACCCGCGCCTACGCACCCGCCTGGAAACCCCGGCGGCGACCGACTACGCCGCCTCTCCCGACCATGCCTTCGAGTACGGCCTCCAAGCCCTTCTCGATGGCCTGGAACGGCAACTCTCCACCCCGGATCCGGCTCCGCCCGCAGCCTCTATTTGATCTTGTTGGGTACGGGACCTTCCGGACGCGAAGGTCCACATCGCGCAACCGCCCGCCGGCACCGACCGGCTACCAGACCCGAAGCCAACCTCTGCCCCCAATCCAGAAACTCGTGGTGGGCGTCCCGGACAACTGCGCCACCCACCCGGTCACCGTCGAGGAGACCACCACACGTGTGGTGCTCTCGGTGACGGGGGCAGCGGGCCCTGGACATGGACAGATCTCCCAGCTCCGACGTGGACACCCTGAAGGAGACCTGCGCCGTGGACACAGGCTGCCCGCCCGACCCTCTGCACGGCCGGGCACGCCGTATGGTCGTCAGTCCCACGACACACGGCCGTATGTCCTCGCATCCGCGGACAGGCCCAACCAGCTAGAGGCTCCCCGGGTCGCGCACCCGCAGGCCGAAGGCCGACAGACCCTGCTCGTGGTGCTCGATCAGGCCGAGGCGGCGGTAGAAGGCATGGTTCGCGGAACCTTCCGACGTGGATTCGTGGTCGGTGGTGAGGACGAAGTAGCGGCAGTGCGCGTACCGATCCTTGAGGTACTCCAGCAGCCGGCGGCCGATGCCCTGGCCGTGGTGTTGGCTGTTGACCACCAACTCCTGCACATAGCAGACGATCTCGTCGTCGGACACCGTCCGCGCCAGGCCGAGCAGCTTGCCCGACTCGTCCCTGGCGGTGATGACCCGGTGCGAGTTGACCAGGCTCCGGCACACCCGGGCGACGTCGCGCGTCCACGGGTGCCAGCCGACCGAGTCGTAGAGCTCGAACACCTCGGCCTCGTCGAACGATGTCTCCTGAGCGATGATCGTCACTTATCGGGCTCCCTGAAGTTCTCGGCGTAGAGCGACGCGTCCGAGCCTATGCAGCGGAGGCCGTGCCTGCGGGGCGAAGCACAAGCCGAGCCGCAAGGCTGGCAGTAGGGCCATGCCCGCTTGACTCTCGGGTAGCCCGAGGCCAGATGCTGTCTGGGTGAGCAGCGACGATCTCCTGAGCATCGGTGTCTTCGCCCTGGTAAGCGGCCTGTCGATCCATGCCTTACGGCACTACGACGAACTCGGCCTGCTGCGGCCGGCGGTTGTCGATCCGGCCACTGGTTATCGCCGCTACCGTCCTGAGCAGGTACGGCAAGCCAGGCTGATCTGCGCGCTGCGGCGCGTCGATGTGCCGATCGACGCCGTTCGTGTCGCCGTGGACGACCCGGACGGCGAGTCGCTGCGCACCGTGCTGCACCAGCACCGGGAGCGGCTGGAGGATCGCGCCCAGGTTCTTTCCCGCATGGTCCGCGTTGTGGACCATTACCTCGAACACGGAGTGGCTATGCCTGATCTGAAGACACCGCGCATCGTCCAGGTGACCATCAACGTCTCGGACCTCGCCGACTCGATCTCGTTCTACCGGGCCGCGTTCGACGCCGTGTACAACGAGGAGATCTCCTCGTTCCAGTTCGGTACCTGGCCGAGTGAGGAGTTCTTCCTGCTGACCGTCGCGCATGAGCTCAACGAGCATGGCCGGCACGACGGCCCGGCCGGGGCGTCCCGGTTCGGCCTCCTCGTCGAGGACGTGGACGCCGCGCACCGCCGCGCCGTTGATGCCGGGGCCATCGAGGTCTACCCGCCGGTGGACAAACCATGGAAGCCGCGCTCTTCGTGCGTGGCAGATCCCAGTGGGAACCGCATCGATCTGTATCAGAGCTGAGGGCAGCCCGTGGCGTGGCTGCCCGGCCCGGTGTCCCGCCGCCGTCCGGGATCCTGATCTCCAGCGACAACGGCCGTGACCTGGGCGAAGGACGGTCCGAGTGACCGCTATTGACTGCTGTCGACCGCCCCTAACGGCACGCTGATGGCACGACAACCAGGCTCCGAGTGCCGTCATGGGGCATCTTCCTACGCGGATCGATACGCTGATCTCTATGGGCGACGGCGACGCATCATTGCGGCTGGCGGACGTGACTACGGCATTGGACACGGCTCTCACTGCGCTGAGAGCTGTGGACGCCGACCCGGTATATCGCGTGGTTGGCACGAGTGCCGCTCTTCTGCAAGGCGTCCATCTGCCCGTCGGGGACATCGACCTCCTGGCAACTCGACGAGAGGACGTGAACACGTTCGCTGCCGCCCTCTCATCGTTTCCCTGCCTCCACGCCGCCTCCTGGCTGCCCGAAGCTTCGCAGTACTTCGCCAATTACGAGGTGAACGGCGTCGCGGTCGGGATGAGCACCGTGGAGAAGCAGGTTGACTCAGATGAAATGGAATGTGTTGGTCACGGACCGTGGCAGCACTACGTCCTGATCAGGTGTGGCTCTTATCGTGTTCCTGTGGTCCGCCTGGAACTACGGTTGATCACCGAGCTGCGGCGAGATCGGCCTGATCGATATGAGCCTCTCCTCGGCTACATGGGTACGCATGGGTTTGATTCTGATCTCTTGCAGAGGGCGATGACTGCTCGCCGTTTACCGGCGGAACGCCGGCAACTGGTTCAAGAGCTCCTCGCGCCATCTTCCCCCTGCCCCCGCTAGCTGCCCCGGACACTCGGGCGGCGGGTGCAGGGGACCACGTACGGCGGCGGCGTGGCGCTGCGGTCGGCGGGTCCGATGGGTACGGCGGCGGCTTGTGCGGCGGGCCGCACGCGCAGCGCGGGAGGGGCTGTGCGGGAGGCGGCGGCGCGCCGCGCCGCCGCCTAAATTTAGCGCCCAAGGCCGAGCTGATGTTCTCGTCTATCTCCACGAGATCGTCCGGGTTGATCCAGCGCGTGCGGGTCGTCGCCGTACCGCTCATCTGGCGAAGATGGGTCGAAGGAGACGATCGTGCGCCCGTCGCGGGGGTGAATGACGGAGGCGGTCCATGCTGAGACCGAGGGCATCACGGCCGCTTTCGGCGATATGGCGTACGACTTCGCGGTCGGCCTGCGCCGGCACGATGCCGATCCAGCTGTTGGCCTCCCCCACCCAGCGAGATCCATCGTCGATGGCGTGGTCAGGCGACACGGGGTACTGGCGAGATCCATGCCGAAGGTTCTGGCGAGGGTGTCGGGGCTCAGCCCTTGGCCCAGGTGGCAGCGAAACCTGGGGTTCACATTCAGGATGGCACCGGTGGTCCAGCTGGAGGCGGGCGAGAGCAGAAAGACGATGGCGTCCGCCACCTCTTGCGGAGTGCCCGCCCGGCCCAGTGGGTGAAGGGCGCCGAGGCCGCGCAGGGCCTCGTGCAGCTGGTCCTGTGAGAAGACCTTCTCGAACAGCGGCGTCGCGGTGACGGCGGGCGCGACGGCGTTACCCTGATGCCCTGCCCGGCCAGTTCGATGGCCAGGTTGTGGGTGAGGGCGTGCAGACCGGCCTTGGCCATCGAGTACCCCGCCGACGGGGTCGCCGCGATCGCCTGGTGGGCCCACATGCTCCCGATGTTGACGATCGCCCCGCCCCGGCCGCTCGCCACCATGCCCCATACCACGGTCTGGGTCAGGAAGATCAGATGCGATGTGCGGCGGTTCGGCATACGGCTGAAACGAGCCGCGGGACGGCGTAGCCGCTGTTCAGCTCCTCGATCGTCAGTTGCGCGGCCTGCCGCGGGCTCCGCAGAAGCGAGCCGAACGAGCTGGCCATCCCTCCTCCTCAACGCTGTTGGCACTTCGGCCACCGGGCGGTTGAATGCCAACGACCGATGTGGCGGGTGCGCACGTCCGTGGAACTGCGTGGGCGGGCGGTCATGATGCGGTCGAGCTCCTGGGCGGTGTAGCTGCCGGTAGAAGTGTTTCGGGTCGGCGAGTATGCGGCCCGACCAGCCAGATGGCGTCGACGAAGGAGCCGGTGTCGCCGGCCAGGTGGTGATGCCGAGCATCCAGTCGCGATTGCCACGCCCGACCCCACACTGCCTTTTCTGGAAACAGAGAGGAAACGGCCGCTGTGGCCGAATAGTACGAACGTCGAAACCGGTGTGCCGCGGGACCTCTGGTCCGGCCAGGTGGCTCTCGTTCCCCGTAGAAGGAATCAACCAATGAATCGTGCGGCTGCGGCCCGTTCGGCCGGTCTCCTTTCAGGAGCGTTGCTGATGAGTTCTCTCGTCGTCGCTACGCCCGTCTCGGCGGCCATCGGCGAGGTGGGGGTCGCGGCCAGGGCGCCTGCCATCGAGTGGCAGGAGTGCCCGGAATACTCCGACGAGGACCTGCGCCGGTTGGGCGTGTCGGAGGAGAAATTCGAGGAGTACAGGCAACTGCTCGGCCGTACCGAGTGCGGGACGATCAGCGTTCCCCTGGACTATGACGACCCGGCGGGCAAGCAGATCGGCATCGCCCTGACCAGGTTGAAGGCGGCTGACCAGAAACACCGTCGGGGCAGCCTGGCGTTCAACCCCGGGGGCCCCGGCGGGTCCGGCTATCTGATGCCCCACCGGATCGTCACGAATGGGGCGGAGCTGGACGAGCGCTACGACCTGATCGGAATCGACCCGCGAGGCGTCGGCTCCAGTACGAAAGTCGCGTGCCCCGAAGGTCAATGGAGCGAACGCCCGCCGGGCCCAGTCACCGAGGAACACGCCAGGAAGGCCTACGCCGAGACGGTCAAGATAAACCGGGAGTGCGCCCAGTCGAATCCCGAATTCCTCGAACAGGTCACGGCCGCGAACGTGGCCCGTGACATCGACAGGATCCGTGCCGCGCTGGGCGAGCCGAAGATCAGCTTCCTCGCCGGCTCCTGGGGCGCCTGGCTCGGCGCAGTGCTGGGCAGCCTCTTCCCCGGCAAGGTGGACCGGATGTGGCTGGACAGCGTCGCCTCTCCCGACCACAGGAGGGACACCGGTGTGGAGGCCGGAGCCAAGGCCGCCCACCGCAACTTCCAGCGGATGGCCGCGTGGATCGCGAAGCGCGACGACACCTACGGGTTGGGCACGACCACGAAGGACGTGGTGGCGGGACTTGAGGACATGCAAAAGGCGTACGACGCCGATCCGCTGACATTCACCGACATCGACCTCACCGTGGACGGGACACTGATCGCCGAGGCCGCGGTCCGGCCCAGTACACAGTGGCCAAGGGCCGCCCAGGTGCTCAAGGAACTGGCCGACGCCGAGGGCCCGACCGCGCCGCCAGCGGTCAAGAAGATGTTCGGCCCCCAGCAGGACGGCAGGGAACTCACGGCGAACCTGGCGTTCCAATGCAACGAGGAATTGGGCGATCGAACGTTCGCGTCGTGGTGGAACGCCTATCTGAAGCGTGTGCAGCGTTACCCGGTGACCGGACGGACCGTGGCGGCGACCCCCTACGTCGCGCCGTGCGCGGGGTGGCCGTTGCCGGCGCAGAAGACGGACCTGCGGCCCTTCGGCGGCTCACGGATGCTCTCCGGCCACCTCCACGAAAGCATGTCGCCGTACGAGTCCACGCCCGCCATGCGCGAGGCCATCGGCGGGACCGTGGTGACCATCGACGACGACGTGCACGGCTCCGCCTTCCAGGTGCCCGGCTGCATCGAGAAGCTGGTCGACTACTTCGAGACCGGGAAGCGCACCACCACATGCCCAGGGATGCCGCTGCCGGAATCGGCCGTAACCCGCAACCGCGTTTGACCCCGCAACCGATCAAGGTACGGTGGACACCCGCCACCTACAGGTGTCCACCGCATCAGCCCTCATCGTGACCCCGGCCCGCGCCGTCGCCAGGGCCACGTGCCAGTACCAGGCGCGGCCTGGGTGGTGTGGTTGCGGGGTCACCATTTCACTCCGCGGTCGCGCTGGATCTGCAGCGGGAGATCGGCGATCGTCGGGGTGAGGCCGCGACCTGGCAGGCGGTTCTGTGACGCTGGGTGATACGTGCTGATCAGGCATCAAGTGCGACGGGCGGCATCCACAGGTTGCCGGTGAAGGCGCGGAGGATCGCCTCGAAGGTGCTCAGCCCGTGCTTGCGGGCGCTGTCGAGATAGGAGCGGACGGTCAGCCGGTGCGCGGCGCCATCTTCGGATTGATGGCAGCCGGAGATCTTCACCTGGGTCTTGACCGGGCGCAGCGCGCGCTCGCCGGTGTTGTTCGTGAACGGCACCCAGCCGGGGATATCGGCGAAGCGCAGCACGTCAGCGGCCCGGTCCCGCAGGCGTTCCAGCAGGTTGCGGGCCGGGGATTGTTTCCGTCCTGGGGCACGGGGATGCAGCGACAGTCCGACCGCGATCCCACGGTGGAAGGACTCGAGGTAGATCCGCGCCCGGTCGGGCGGGATGTCGGTCAGCCCGGCCTCGCGGGCCTTGATGGCCTGTTTGTTCAACTCGGCCAGCGCCCAGCGGATCTGGGCCGGCCACCGCTGGCCGGGGTGGTCTTCAGCCGCCGCGGTCAGCTCCCTGACCAGATGGGCCCCGCACAGTTGATGCCGGGCCCTGGGGTAGCCGTTGTACAGCGACAGCGAGTCGTGCACCAGCACGCCCTGGAACTCGGGCAGCACGCCGAGGTCGTTGGCGCCTTGAAGGGAGCGTTCGCCCAGGCCGAGCAGGGTCAAGGTGGTCGTGCAGGCCACCTGCAGCCAGTGGCTCCTGGCCCCGACCCGGGTGGTGGTCTCATCGACGTGCAGCACATGGGTGAGCGTCAGGCGGCCAAAGCGCGCAGGTTCGGCCCGTACGACGACGGCCCACCCGCGACCGCCTCAGGCAGGTCCGCGCTGGTGACAGCGCCGCAACCGCCGCACCGGCAGCGATGCGCCCGGTGTTCGGTCACCGTCACGGTGACCAGGGGAATGTCACGGACCTGGCGGCGCGCATATCCGACACTGTCCTCGGTCGACAGCTGCTGCCCGCATCCGCCGCAGCCAGCCGGGACGTGGTCTTTCACCTCGTCGGGGTTCTCGACCATGGCCAGGCCGCTTCCCGGCGCTCCGGGCTGGCCCCGCTTGCGGCCGCTCACGGGCGGCGGCTTCTTGCCCGGCCGGACGAAGGTGTCGCTGGACGGCGAACGACGAGTTCCCCGAGTTACGGCTCTGTCGGCGTTCCAGCTCAGCGACCCGCGCGGTCAGCCGCTCTACCGTCGCTTCCAACCGGGCGATCGTCTCCCGTTGGGCCTCGATCGTCTCCATCTGCCGGACCGCGAGCGAGGCCAACTCGTCGTATGACGGGCGGCGATCCGGGGTCCTCGGCACCCGACGATCATCCCATCCCGCGGATGCCGCTCACGTCAGCATGATCACACACTTCTGAATGCTCACAACCTGGGGCCCACAGGTCCATGTCGCTGTCGAGCCCTCGGTGAGGAAGAAGGGGGCATCCCGAGGGATGCACCCTCCTGAATGGTGGGTTACCGGATGGCTTGCTTCATTGTCGCGTAGAAGGCACTCAGGTCACGACCGGAGGCCTTGTTCTGGTCTGTGGTGACATACCGGACGAAGCGTTGGCAGCGGGAGAGTCCAGGCGTTGTTCACAAGCTTGCCCTCCGATCTGGTTCATGGAGGTGGCGTTGGTTGCCGGCGGTACGTTCCTTTGTGAGCAGGCCGTGGGCTTCGTATAACCCGCACGGCTGAGGACGCCGCCCCGCTGGTGCGAGCCAGATTCCCGACGGCCAGATACGGCTGCGAGGTGACGCTGCCGGCAGGGTGACCCTCCCCACGCTTGACTTCAACCAATGTTGAACTTCTAGCGTAGCGAGCACCGCAAAAGCGGAAGCCGGTGATCAGCCCCTGGTGGGACGAGCAGCAGAACGGAGCGTGGGTGTGGTGCGTGCAGCGACGGTGTCGAGGTTCGGTGGTCCGGAGGTGTTCGAGTTGGTCGAGACACCCGATCCGGTGCCGGGCGCCGGGGAGGTTCTGGTCAGTGTTGAGGTGATCGACACGCTGTGGCTGGAGACGATGGTGCGCTCAGGGGCGGGCCAGGGCTTTTGGCCGATGCGTCCGCCGTATGTGCCCGGAGGCGGGGTCGCCGGCCGTATTGCACAGGTCGGCGCGGGAGTCGACCAGAACCTGCGTGGTCGCAGAGTGGTGGCCCTCACCCGCGGGGAGGGCGGTTACGCCGATCGCGCCGTGGTCGCGGCCGAGGCGGTGGTGGCGGTGCCCGACAGCGTCGACCTCACGGTGGCTGCGGCCCTGTTGCATGACGGAGTGACCGCCCTCGCCCTGTTCGACACGGCAAAGGTCGGCCCGCGGGACGGGGTGCTCGTGGTCGGAGCCAGCGGGGGCTTGGGAGTGCTGTGCGTACAACTCGCCCGCGCCCGCGCGGCGAAGGTGGTCGCGGTCGCCCGTGGCGCGAAGCTGGAGCGGGTCGCAAGTCTCCGTCCCGATGCGTTGATCGACTCTGCTCGACCGGACTGGGTCGAGCAGGCCCAAGCGGTGTTCGGCCAACACGGTGCCGACGTCGTGCTGGACAATGTCGGCGGCCTGCTGGGGGAAGCCGCCTTCACGCTCACCGCTCGCGGAGGACGGTTCTCAGCCCACGGCACGCCCAGCGGGCGGTTCGCGAACATCGACCGGCAGGCCGCCGACGAGCGAGGTGTCTCGGTAACCGGTATCGAGGCGGTGCAACTGTCCCAACGCGACCGCACCCGCTATGTCGAGCAGGCGCTGCGTGAGGCCGCCGCGGGTGTGATCGCGCCGATCATCGGGCAGGCATTTCCGCTCGATCAGGCCGGGGCCGCGCATGCCGCGATCGAAGGCCGCACCGCGTTCGGGAAGACCCTGATCACCACCCACGTGTGATCCGAGCCGGAGGGCATCCGTTATGCGTTTCACCGATGTCGAGATCGCCTACATGCATACGCAAGGCCTTGGCCGACTGGCAACCGTCCAGGTCAACCCGGTCATGTTCCGGTACCACCCCGACTACGACGCGATCGAGATAGGCGGTCGGTCGATGGCCACCACTCGCAAATTCCGTAACCTGGCCGGCAACCACCGCGTCACCCTCGTCATCGACGATGTGCTGTCCCGACAGCCTTGGCGAGTCCGCTACCTGGAGGTCCGCGGCACGGCCGAACAGGTGTACACCTCGGCTGGTCCCTGGCCCGGTACGGACGGTGCGATCATCCGCATACACCCTCGGCGGATCATCAGCTTCGGCCTGGACGAATCCGATTCTCAGCTCGGCTCCGAGCGAAGCAGCTCCCGCATACCATGCGGGGTCCGTGGAACATGATGACTATCGACATATCACTCATAGCGGCCTAATTCGGCCTCATCAAGCAACCGCTCGATCAAGTCGACCGCATATCCGTCGTCCGGCTCCCGCAGATGGAACGGCGGCGGATAGAAGCAGTCTCCTAACAGCAACACGCCGGAGTCCGGCACGGCCACCACCGTCGAGTCCTCGGCGTGCCGCCCCCCGACGTGACGCAACTCCACTCCGCACGGCAAGGTGAGCGCATCATCGAACTCGATCTGCGGCGGAATGATCGCAAATCCCTCCCACGAGGGCATCGCCCACGCACGGGCCCGGAAACTGGGACCGAGCCGGGGGTTTGCCTCGACCTCGCCGCGCAGGTATTGATGACTCCACGGGCGTCGAACCTCCGCCGCCAGAATCCGCGCCCCCGCGCGGTGACCAACGACCTCCACATCGGGCCAGGCGCACGCCCCCCACACGTGATCCCAGTGGTGATGCGTATAGACCAAGTGCCGTGCGGGCGGCAGCCCCGCGGCCTCCATGGCGGCCTGCACGCGACGTGCCGCCCGCGGACTGTTTCCGGCATCCACCACCACAGAGCCCGCATCGTCGGCAATGACCGCGACGCCACCCTGAACATTGTCGTGGTCCTCGTCGTGGGGATACCACCAAACCCGACCCGCCAAGTGCCGTAGCGACACACGCATCGGCCGATGGTAACAGCGACCACAGGAACAGCATGAAAGACCTGCCTCGCCACGTCCAAGGCAGCGCACGCGTACGGGCGCGTGCCCTGGGCATCGTCGTCGGCACGTTGCCGACCGGACACCTTAACTCGATCACCGACGTCGAGGGAGTCCTGGTCGGGCACAGCACGATCGACAACGGCGCCGATCTCCACACGGGAGTGACGGCCATCGTCCCCACGCAGCTGACCGCGGCACGACCAGGACTGCCGGCGGCCGTCTACACCGGCAACGGACATGGGAAGCTGATCGGCTCAACCCAGATCGACGAACTCGGCGTCCTGGAGTCTCCCATCGTCCTGACCGCCACTCTGTCGGCGTTCCGGGCGGCCGACGCCCTGCTCACCTACCTCATGGCGCGCGACCCGGACAGATTGTCGTTCAACCCGCTCGTGGGCGAGACCAACGACGGCTTCCTCTCCGACATCCGCCTCCGTCCTGTCACGGAGCGGCATGTCCTCGATGCCTTGGAGGGCGGATCCGAGGGCCTGCCCTTGGAGGGCTGCGTGGGTGCCGGCACCGGGACGACGGCCCTGGGATTCAAGGCCGGGATCGGCACCGCCTCCAGAACGCACCTCATGGAGGGCATCCCAGCGACGGTCGGCGTCCTGGTCCAGTCGAACTTCGGCGGCGTCCTCACCGTGCAGGGCACCCCGATGCCGGTCGACC
This sequence comes from Nonomuraea deserti, assembly GCF_004348685.1. GTDB lineage: Bacteria > Actinomycetota > Actinomycetes > Streptosporangiales > Streptosporangiaceae > Nonomuraea > Nonomuraea deserti. Next base: position 42,006 of record NZ_SMKO01000034.1, read on the forward strand.
GACTTCTCGACGAACAGGACCACGACGAGCCCTCCGGCAACTCCTGCATGATCGTGGTGGCGACCGACGCGCCGCTCGACGCCCGCCGGCTGGGCCGCCTCGCCCGTCGCGCCATCTTCGCGATGGGGCGGGTGGGAGCGTCGTACGCCAGCGGTAGCGGCGACTATGCAATCGCCTTCACCACGGCGCCACCACAGCTCCCACTCCTGCCCGACGACGCGATCAACCCCATCTTCACCGCCGTCATGGACGCCGTCGAGGAGGCGTTGCTCAACTCCCTGCTCATGGCGACGACCACCACCGGCCTCCACGGCCGCACGCGACACGCCGTACCGTACGCAGGGCCGCTCCGACCCACGCTCAGGAGCGGGGGATGAGCACCTTCTGATGTGGATGGCCCTGAAGCCGTTATCGCGTACCTAACGATATCTTGCGAGACAGGATATCGTGGATGGGTGAATATCACGGAGCCAATGTTCCTGGCGATGACCGCGCTGGTGGACGAGCCCCGGCACGGCTACGGGATCGTCCAGGAGGTCGATCGGCTGTCCGAGGGGCACGTGCAACTCAAGATCGGCACCTTGTACGGGGTGCTCGACCGGCTCTCGGCCGCCGGCCTGGTCGAACTCGACCGGGAAGAGGCCCAGCAGGGACGGCTGCGGCGCTACTACCGGCTGACCGACGACGGCGCCAAGGTGCTCAGGGAAGAGGCCGCCAGGATGGCCGCCACCGCCGAGGCCGCCACCGTCCGCCTGCGGGCCAGGACGGCTGGAGGCGCCGCATGAGCCTGCTCGAACAACGCTACCGCTCCGTCCTGCGCCTGCTGCCGGCCTCCTACCGCGCCGAGCGCGAGGAGGAGATGGTGGACGCCTTCATGGAGCTGTCTGGCGAGGCACCCGACGAGGTGAACCCGCGGCCTCGGTGGGGCGAGATCGCCAGCGTGCTGTCTCTGTCCTTGCGGGTGCGCCTTGGCGGCGCGGGCGCTTCTCCCCGCTTCGTCGCCTGGGGCGAGGCCGTCCGGCTCGTGGCGCTGCTCGGACTGGGCTACCAGGCCGTGGGCAGCGTCAACCAGCTCCTGCAGTGGGGTCACGCGCTGGCGTTCGGCACGCACGTCGCGTGGACGGGCCCGCCAGGCTCCGTCGAACGGCTGGTGTCGATCGTCTCCGCGGCGGACCTATGTTCGGCAGTCGCGTTCGTAGCGATCATGCGCGGCCACGTCAGGACGGCGAAGGTCATGGCCGCGATCGGCGTGGCACCCACACTGGTCTACATGCTGATCCCGATGATCCTGGCCGGACCCCTGACTGACCGGCCGCTGTCGGAATCCGCGACCCTGGTGTTCACGGCGGCGCCGGTGATCGCGCTCCTGCTGGGCTTCCACAGCGACATCACGCCGCGACGCCGGTCGTGGGCGGCCAGCCTGTGGCCGGCGGCCGCCGGCCTGGCGGTGCTGGGCGGCACCTGGCTGGTCGTCGCCCTGCGACCGTACGACCTGGACTGGCTCCACCTGTGGCTGGGCTTCGGCACGACGATCCTCGTGTGGGCGGCGGGCGCCGTGGTCGTACTCGCCCGCCGGAGCTCCCCGCCATGGGCGCTGGCCATGACGGCCACCGGGCTGCTCCTGCTGGCGGTGCGGCTGCCGCTGCTCGACAACCTTCCCGAGGGCGCCTCGTGGACGATGGTCTGCGCCCAGTGCGCGGTGCTCTGGGCTCTGTCCACCGCGCTCGCCTGGATGGGTGCGCGGGGCCTGCCGGGCGCGTCCGGGACCTCAGCCCTGACTTCCGAGGTCGGGGAAAGATCGGGATAGGCGGCAAGGCGATCGGGTAGATCGCCGGCCGCCTCTGCCTGCCGCCAATCCGGTCCGATCCTCCCCGAGGCGACCGAGACACTCACATCGACGCCTACCAGGGTCCGCTCCGGCGTGGCGCCGACCTGTCGGGTCTGCGGGTGGCGTCAAGGAACAGGCTCTATGACGGCGGGAGTGCCAGTCCGGCCATGACCTGGTCGATGAAGTCGGTGAGGGGCTCGTCGCTGGCGCCGAGCCTGCGGAGCGCGGCCACCCCGAGATAGCTCCCGTAACCCACGACGACGCGTCGCCGGGCGAGGTCGGGGGGCGTGCCCATCTCCTCCAGCGCGGCCTGCATGAATGCCAGGCGCCGCTCGCTCACCCGCCGGGCTATCTCAGCGATCCCGGGATCGTCGGCGGCGCTGATCAGCCGGAAGGAGATCGCCGCGTCGACGGGATCGGCCATGGCGTTCTCCAGGAGGGCGCACATCCGCCGCGCGGGATCGGCGATCTCGTTCAGCGCCGCGATCACCTTCTCGGTGTCCTGCTCCCACAGCGCGAGCGCCGCCTCGACCAGCGCACGCCTGTTGCGGAAGTGCCAGTAGAAGCTGCCCTTGGTGGTGCCCAGACGTACCGCTATCGGCTCCACCGCGACGGCGGCCAGCCCGCCCTTCGCGAGGGCTTCCAGTGCCGCCTTCGCCCAGTCGCCGGCCGACAGGCGGCTCACGTTACCGACCTCACAGTGCCAGTCTTCCATACGCAGGCGTATGGTAGTTCCCATACGCTGCCGTATGGAGGCTGGGAATGGTCTACAACATGCACGAGCGCTTCATCGACGCCGAACCAGAGCAGGTCTGGGAACTGCTCGCCACGATCGGCGGCGACCAGGATCGGCTCTGGCCGGAGGGAACGGGCCCCTTCCGGCTGCCGGAGGGCCTCGTCCCGGGCGCGCCGGTCGAGCATTCCGAGCTCCGCTACCGCGTCGGGGCGGTGGAACCTGGGCGCCGGCTGTGGTTCGACACCGGTAAGCAGCTCAGCGGCGGACACGGATTCACCCTTCACCCCCAACGCGGGGGCACTCTCGTACGGCATGAGCTGAAGGGACGCACCGGCGGGATGTTCCGGCTGATGTGGCCGCTGGTCATCCGCCGGCAGCACGACATCGTGATCGAGAGGCTCCTGGACAACCTCGAACGCGAGGCCGCCCAGGAGCCGCGGTAGTTCCGCAAGATCCGCAGGCTCACGAACCTTGGCGGGTGCCGGCGACCAGGAGGCCACGCTGCCGGCCCGCGACCCCGCCGCGCACGCCTACCTCCGCGTGACCGAGCAGGGCCACCAGGTCGGCGGCGAGGCGGTCGGGGCAGGCCCACGGTCATGATGGTGCCGTCCATCACCATCAGCCGCTGCGCGGCGGGTATCACCAGCAGCGCGAGGCCGCTCCCCTCGGGATGGCCGGCGTTGATCGAGGTCCCTTTCAGGAGGCGGCGCGGTGGACCGCGGCGGCGAGCCGGTCGTGCTCGGGGTAGGACCAGCCGAATCCGAAACGGCGCCGCGTGTAGCCGAAGGCGATGCCGCTGACCGGGTCGGCGAAGGACTCAGAACCGGCCGAGCCGTCGTGTCCGAACGCGTTCGCGCCGAGGAACGTATATCGCAGGCCCTTGGCCTGGAACCCGAGCGCGTAGTTGCCCTGTTGCCCCCGGACCAGGTCGCCGCCGGTGGAGTGCAGCATGGAGAACTCCCCGACGGTCTCCGGCTTGAGCAGCGGGGGGCGTCCGTCGAGGCCCCAGACGGCCGCGCGTACAGGCCGGCCAGGCCGCGCGCGCTGCCCACCCCGCCGGCTGACGCCTGCCCGTTGGCACGCACCGCGCGGGTGTTGGCGAAGGCCACCTGGTCCAGCGGCGGCGTGCTGTCGAGCCCGTACCCGATGCCGAGAATGCTGTGCGGACCAGGCAGATTCGACCAGAACGCGGCCTCCTGCTCCGGCGTTGCCGTCCACCACTGGATCGGCCGGAACCGCTCCTCCTCGGCCGCGGGCAGCCCCAGGTAGAGGTCCAGCCCGTATGGGGTCCGGATGCGCCCGTCGTAGACCTGCTGCAGCGACTGCCCGGCCACCCGCCGGATCACCTCGTTCACCATGGCGAACGAGACGAACCCGCCGTAGCCGTAGGCCGAACCGGGACGCCAGTACGGCCGCTGCCCCGCCAGGCGTCGCGCGATCACCGTGTCGTCGGCCAGTTCGGCCACCGACAGCCCGCCGTCAACGCCGATGACGCCGGAGCGGTGAGTCGGCACGTCCCGCAGCGTGATCCCGTCCTTGCCCGCGGCGGCGAACTCCGGCCAGTGCCGGGCCATCGGCTCGTCGAGATCGAGGACCCCCTCCTGCACCAGCAGCGCCGCCACCAGCGTCGCGGCGCCCTTGGTGGAGGAGTAGACGCCGGTCAGCGTGTCACCGCTCACCTCGTCCCCGGCCCACAGGTCGACCACCCGCCGGCTGTGCGACGTACGCTGCCGATCAGGGCGTGCCGTGCAGCAGGTCACTGGTCGTCGGGGATGAACTGGGCGATGGCGAGCCGATGACGTCCGGGCTGATCTCACACCTTTTCTGGCCGGAGCCGCCGAGTCCACTGGCCGCAGGTCATGCGTGCGGGCTCTTGCCGGCGATCATGTCAACGAGGGTGTCGGGGCAGCGGCTGCTCTAGGTTCACGGTGACGGTCTCGCCGCGTCGGCGGACCTCTACAGTGCTGCCCTCCGGCGCCCCCGCCGTCCGCAGCGCCTCGCGTACCAGCTCCAACCCTGCGCGCCAGTCGTCGATCAACCTCAGGGAGAGGTCGTCGACTGAACTGCCGTCATGCCGACCCAGCCGGACGGGGCCCGAGTCGGTGGTTCCCAGCCCGGCCGCCCGCAGGGCCGTGTTGAGCGGCGGCTTGAGTTGCGACGCCAGGCCCTTGCGCGGGGCGTCGTGGGCTACGGGCAGGTAGGCGTTGGCGTAGTAATGGCGCAGTGGGCGCGGCGCCTCAGGGCCGGACCGGGCCCGAACCAGACTGCCGGGCTCCACGCCCAGGAGTAGTTCGGCCATCACCAGTGCCCGTAGCTCGCCCGCGTCCGGCGCCAGCGCGCCCAGCACGGCCCGGTCCACGCAGCCTGCGGCCTGCAGGGCCTCGAACAAGCCCGCCCGGTGTGCGGCCGAGGGATGGCCGCCGAACGCATCGGCCGCTGCCTGGACAGGCGCCGCGACCGTCCAGGGCTGTTCGCGCAGGGCCGCGCAGCGGGCGCGCGCCCGGTCCACCGTTGCGGCCAGCGCGGCGAACGGGAAGTCGGAGTTGCCCGGTTCGCGCGTCGAGTACAGCCCGCCGTCGAGGTAGTCTTCGGCGTCCGGATCGTCGCGATAGGGGTCGTGCCACTCCTCGCCGGTGTCCCCGCCCTGGACCGGGTACCACCACCCGGTGGGATCCTTCTTCCAGCGCACGCCGGAGGCGCGGATGTCGCCGCGCGAGGCGTAGGTGTGGCGCTGGTAGCGGTCAAGGCCCGGCAGCGTGGCGAACGCCTCGCGCAGTAGCGGCACGGCGACCGCGGCGTCGGCCTCGGTGCACGCCGGGCCGAAGCGGCCGAGCAGCGCAAGGTGCGGCCCGGGGTAGCCGGCATCGGGATCGGCGAGGGCGGTCGCACGGCACACCAGGTCGACCTCTGACCAGCGCAAAGCGTGAGGATGCCAATGCGCGAGGTCGTCCCAGCCCAGCTCCACCGGCTTCGCCGCGCCTGGGTGGCACAGGCTCAGCGTGACTCCGTAGGAGGCGCAGGACACCAGCAGGGCGTACCCGCCGCCGGCCCCGTACTCGACCACCAGGTCGGGCGCGTACTCCTCATCGCTCACATCGACGTCAACGCCAGCAACGTCGTCAGCATATTCGTCGAGGAAACAGGCCGCCCAGAAGTCTGGCCGCGAGATCGGGAGGCGCGGACGCTGATCGGTCACGCCGTAATCTTCCCATCCAGCAAACGACCAGGGCAATTCGGTCGAGGCGGCCCGTCGTCAGGATGTTCACCGCTGTGGGCTGTCGCCTCGGCGGTTTGAGGCGAACGAGTCCAGTTCGTCTGCTCGGCGAAGGTCCTTGGGGCGGCCTATGGCGCGACGCATCTGGATCAGGTCTTCTCGGGAGACGTAGTGAACTTCCAAGCCGCCCGGATCGACTGCGGTGATCGCGCGGTCGAGGAACTCGCGGACTTGCAGGTTTCCCCAGGGGAGCGCCGGGGTGCAGCAGTCGCCGCTGGCTCCGGGTGAGGTGAACTGCACTTTAGGGCGGAGAAAGGAATCCTGGTGAGTTGCTAGGGGTTTGCCCGTTTCGTCGGCGAGTTGGGCGTTGACGGAGGTGAAGGCGGCCGCCAGGGCCGGGGCGTGGGCTGGGGTGCCGTCCCAGAGCAGGTCTAGATCGCCGGTCAGTTCGGTGGATCCATGCATGATGCCGGCGACTTGCCCGATCACTACGGCCCGGACCCCGTTGTGGTGGAGGGCTTCGAGCAGAGAGAACGGGTCGAACCCGAGGGCATCGTCCGTGCCGATCGTGCCGACGTCGTCGTCGGCGTCCTCGTGGCCCAGGCCGGTGGCCGCCCGATTCAGGGCCAGTTCCCGGGTGCGTCGTGCGGCGGCGCGGAGTCGTTCCAGTGGTTCGTCGGTCATCTGATTCATGCAACACCGGCTGTGCTCCTGGCGCACTCGAATTTCTTAGGGCCGGGGCGGTCGGGTCAGGGGCATGACGCCCTTGCCGGCGAGGGCTTCGGCCAGGCGGTGGGATTCGCCGCTGGTCTCGACCATGTGCGCGTGACGCATGAGGCGATCGACGGTGGCAGTGGCCATGGTCTTGGGCATGATCGTGTCGAACCCGGAGGGATGGATGTTGCTGGTGACGGCGAGAGCGCGGCGTTCGTAGGCGGCGTCGTCCAGGCGGTAGAAGGCTTCGGCGGTTTCGTGGCTGACCGGCAGCAACCGATGTCGTCGACGCTCAACAACGCACGATTCGCCCATCGACTGGTGGGTGATCCCCGCCCGACGACCTGGACGAAGACCTCCCCTTCCTGGACCGGCGCGCCGGGCTGCAGGCATCGTAGGTGCGGCCGGGCCGCCGCGCGCACCCGCGGCCGCCTCGACGGCAGAGCCGGCAAGCCGGCGGCAAAAGCAGATCGCGCTGGCGCGGTCACGCTACGCGGCGCGGGACGCGCGTAAGGTCTCCGTCTAGTGGGTCTGCGCGAGCAGGGTGGTCAAGGTGCCGGCGACCCGCTGCAGGTCCTCGCCCGGCAGGTCCGCGGCCAGCTGCTCCAGCCTGCTGACGATCTCCCCGTGCACCCGCACGGCGAGGACCTCGCCCTCGGGCGTCAGCTCGACCCGGCACGCGCGCCGGTCGGCGCCGTCGCGCACGCGGCGGACCAGCCCGCGCCGCTCCGCCCGGTCCACCAGCCCGGTCAGGCTCGGCTTCTCCAGGTGCAGGAGCCTGCTGAGGTCCGTCATCCCGATCCCGTCGCCGCTCGTCAGCACGCACAGCAGTTGTGCCTGCTGTGGGGTGACGTCGCGCTCGCGGCTGACGTCGGCGAAGACGTGCTGCACCAGGTGCGACATCCGCACCAGCGCCGCGGCGAAGCCCAGCCCGGCGTCTATCGCGCTCTTCATCCGCACCTCCTGCCGCCGAGTGTAGTTGCAGACAGTTCGTGCTACAAACTATGTTGTTAGCACTACGAACTGTTCGTGGAACGAATCAAATCTGGAGGTGAGCCATGCCCGCATCCCCCCGGCAGATCGTGACGGCGCTCGTCACGACGGTCTTCGGCTACTCCCTGATGCAGACGGTCGTGGTGCCCGCGCTCGGCCTGCTCACCCGCGAACTGCACACCACACCGGCCTGGTCGGCCTGGATCCTCAGCGCGTTCCTGCTGTCCAGCGCGGTGCTCACGCCACTGCTCGGACGGCTCGGCGACCTGTACGGCAAGCGCCGCGTCATGGTCGGCGTGCTCGCCGCGTACGCCGTCGGCATGGCCGGAGCCGCGCTCGCCCAGGACATCGCCCAGCTCATCACCGCCCGGGTCGTGCAGGGCGCGGCGCTGGCGGTGGTGCCGCTGTCGATGGCGATCCTGCGCGAGGCGCTGCCCAGAGAACGGCTGGCGTCCGCGATGGGCCTGGTGTCCGGCATCGTCGGCGCGGGGGCCGGAGCCGGGCTGGTGGTCGGCGGGCTGCTCGCCGACCGGCTGTCGTGGCGCCACCTGTTCGTCCTCGGCGCGCTGCTGGCGCTGATCAGCCTCGGCATGGTCGCGCGATGGGTGCCCCGCGGCGAGCGCGCGGCCTCCGGCGGGCTCGACGTGCCCGGCTCTGTGCTGCTCGGCCTCAGCCTCGTCGCGGTGCTGCTCGCCCTCACCCAGGGCCCCTCGTGGGGGTGGTACTCGGCGCCGGTGCTCGGCCTGTTCGCGCTCGGGGCGCTGCTCGCCGCCGGGCTGCTGGCCCTGGAGCGGCGCAGGAGTGACGCCCTCATCGACGTCGCGGAGCTGGCCCACCGGCCGATGCTGGCCACGCATCTGGCCGCGTTGGTGTTCGGCGCGGGATCGTACTTCTTCTACGTGGCGATGCCGCTGTTCGCCCAGCAACGGCCCGGCCCTGACGGCGCCGGCTTCGGCGCCTCGGTCACGGTCGCCGGCCTGCTGATGCTGCCCGGCATGCTGGCCATCATCCCAGCGGGCATGGCAGTCGGCCGGATCTCGCAGGCGATCGGCTCCCGCTGGCCGCTGGCGATCGGGTTCCTGGCGATGACCGCGGGATCGGCGCTGATCGCCGTGGCGCACGGCGCGTACTGGCATCACCCGGTGTTCTACGGGATGGTCGGCGCCGGGTCCGGGCTCGTCATGGGGGCGCTGCCGAAGCTGATCGTCGACATCGTGCCGCGGGCCAGGACCGGCACCGCGAACGGGCTCAACAACATCGCCCGCACCGTCGGCGGCGTCGTCGGCAGCCAGCTCGCCGCCGCCGTGATCGCCTCCGGCAGCGGCGGGCGCGCCGGTGCCGTGCCCGACTCGGCCTTCACCGCGCTGTTCTGGCTGGCGGGAGGGGTGGCGGTGGTCGGGGTCGCGGTCTCACCGTACGCCGTGCGCGCCCTGCGGACGGTGACGGCATGAGCGTCTTCAGCGAACGCGAGCTGGCCTACCTGCGCGGCGAGCGGCTGCTGGGGCGCCTGGCCACCGTCGGCGCCGACGGCATGCCGCACGTCGTACCCGTCGGCTGGTCCCTCGACGAGACCGGCACGCTCGTCGAGATCGGCGGGCGCAACGGCGCCGCGTACAACATGATCGTCGCCATCACCGTCTTGTGGGCCACCCACCTCTACAATCCCTCCACCGGCGTCGCCACCGCCACCGGCGTGCAAGGCCTCGGGCTCCTCTTCGGCCCCCTCACCGGCGGCATTCTCGCCGAGACCACCAGCCTCACCACCGCGCTGCTGGGCGGCGCGTTCATCGTGGCCGTGACCGCGCTGCTCGCGCCCCGCGTCGACCTCGTTCACGGTCAGCCGGACTGAGTCTCATCGCATCTTCCGCCCACCACGTTGCCAGCGAGTGGGGCGCGACGTACGGTCAGCGGTCAGGACATAGCCGTGACCCGGCAGCAGTTGGAGGAACTGCGCCGGCGCGAGCTAGCGCAACGCACGTAAGCGCTCCGCAGCCCGGCGCCGCCGAGGCCGCGTCCACCAGCTCGCTGGTCCACGGCGGCGGGCAGGCCCCGGAACGCGATCGCCGCAGCGTCGACCGCGACCTAGGGGTTTCACAAGGCACGGCTTCGATGCTGGTCCTCCTTGGACCAGCACCAAGGGCTCTCTGCCTGCGGACCCACTCGCTCCTTCGTAGCCGAGGCCTTATGCGACGCGCGGTTCAGAACCGGTGTCCGGCGCCGTGCTCCGGACACCCCCGCGTTCGTGATCCCGGTTGACCATGCCGTCGACTCTCATGAGCCGGGGCGCGGCTCCTGGTCGTAGACCCCGATCGACCAGAGCCCTCGCGAGGGGCCGGTTGCGGCCGCCAGGCGCTCCGGCATCGCGGTGATCGCCTCGCGGTCCCACGGCCCGTCGCACGTCCCCGCCCGCCGGTCGGCGAGGGCACACCTGTCGCCCGTCGTGGGCGATCCGATCGGCGCGTCGGCGGGGAAGACCCAGACCTCCAGACTCTGCGGTGCCCGCAGCCAGTCCGGTGTCACGGACCTCTCCTCGTACTGGACCTGGAGGCCCCGGCCCAGCCGTACGCAGGGGGTGAGATCGTTCCACGTGCCCTTCGTGTCCCGGACCAGCACCCACGCCTTCGGGTCCGCGCACCGGAGCGCGACCCCGGTGTGGACGCTGGTCGGCCGGAACGTGATCCGTTCCCTCTCGCCCACGGACCGATAGGTCTGACCGAAGATCAGCGACACGGGCCCGTACCTGCTCTCCAAGGTCCGCGGCAGTTCGACTCCCGCCTGGGAGCTCGTGGCCGTCTCGCCGGACCACGCCACCATGGCTCCGGTCAGGGGCACGACCGTCGCGGCGGCCCCCGCCAACGCCGCCACGGCCGCCCCCGCCGTCACCCGCCGGCGCAGGCGTGACCTGGTTCCCCGTCGCCTGATCTCGCTCACCCGGGGAGGTGACCCGGCCTCGCGGACGCTGTTCTCGCAGAACACCGCACGCAGGTCGTCCTCGGTGAATCGGGTCATCGGAGCACCTCCAGCTTCAGGTCGTGCAGGGCGGGATCCACCCGGAGCCGCGCCAGCGCCCTGCTCAACTGCTTCTTCACGCTGCCGACCGAGCATCCGAGCGCGTCGGCCACCTGCTGCGGGGTCAGATCGTCGAAATAGCGCAGGACGAGCGCCGCGCGTTGCCGGGGAGGCAGGGCGCCGACCGCCGCCCACAGGGCCGAGCGCCGCGCGACGCCCGTCTCGAAGTCCGGCCCTGCCGGGCCCTCGGGCAGCGCCTCGGTCGGCACCTCGCCCCGCCAGCGCCGCCGCCACCAGGAGGCGTGCGTGTTGACAAGGATCCGGTACACGTACGGGTCGGGGTCGGCCTCGATCCTGCGCCACGCCGTCCATGCCTTGACCAGCGCCGTCTGCACCAGGTCCTCGGCGGCCTGCCAGTCGCGGGTCAGCAGGTACGCCGTACGGCACAGCCGCTCATGTCGTTGCCCGACATAGTCGGCGAACCCATCCGCCATCACGTCCTCCCGATCCGTTCCGTCTCACCGTGTACTACCGGTTGGGGAGGCGGTCCGGGTGACCGGAACGGATCCGTGCGGCCCGCCGTCAGGCGGCCAGGCTCGACTCGCGTACGACCAGTTCGGTGGCGCGCTCGACGTGACGGGACTCGATCTCCTCGCCGGCGACCAGCCGCAGGGCCGTGCGCAGGGCGACGGCCCCCATGTCGCGCAGCGCCTGGCGTACGGTGGTCAGCCTGCGAGGACATGTAGGCGACCTCCGTGTCGTCGAAGCCGACGACGCTGAGATCTTCGGGGGATGCGCAGGCCACGGGGGCCTGGCGGCATGGATCGCACCGAGGACGGCGGCGACGTGCGGCTCATCATGTGCCACCGAGGTGCGGTGATCAGTTCGGGCGGCGGGTGAGGATCATCTCTTCATCCAAGACCCAGGTTGCCCCCTCGTCGGAGGACGTCTCGCCAAGCCATCGCGCCGACGAGGGGGTGATCTCGGTGAAGCGCCAACGCAGCCACGGATCGTCCTCATCGCTGAGCAGGACGATGTCCCCGTCGACCGGCCGCCCGATGAAGCGGCGAACACGGGCGTTGATCGGCTCGATCCAGGTGGAGCGCCACGCGTCCAGATCCGGATCGTAGAAACGCACTGTCGTGCCATGAAAGGCCCTGATGTTCGGTGCTGCCACCTCGTTGCGGCCAGGCATGATCCAGGTGTCCTGTACGGCTCGGCCGCCGAGGACCCAGCCGAAGTGGAGCTCGCCCTTGGCCTGGGCGGAGTCTCCGTCGAGCGCTGGGCCTGACCATTCGATGTCCCAGGATCCTACGAATTGGCCGAAAAGCATGAGCTTGTCGGCATGAGCCCCAGATGGTCCTGGCACGTGCAGGGCTTCGATGAGTCCCTGCTCGGCGGAGAGGTCTGCGTCGTATGTCATGGGTGTACCTCCTCATAGGCATGGGAAGACTGCGGTCGAGATCGCGCCAGAGATCGTCGACGTCCTCCAGCCCGACCGGCAAGCGCAGCAGTCGGTCGCTGATTCCGCTGCGCCGCCTGTCATCGTCGGCGACGATGCGGTGTGAGAGCGAGTAGGGATGCTGGATGAGTGTGTCAACCCCGCGGCACTCAGCCTCCTCGAAGGCCGATCAGCGATGTCCTCCCCCACCGAGGGGGTTGCGTGAGCCCCTAGACGGCCTCCTGCTCATGAGCAGGCCCATTCGTCCGCCGCTCGTAGACGCTGACGTGGCGCCAGCTGGTGGCCGTGTACGGCTCGCCCTCCCAGCCTCCCCACCTTTCGCGCAGGCGTAGGCCCGCGATACGGGCCATGAGGTCGAACTCGGGGGGATGGGCTAGTCGGAGCCTGATGGGGCTGAGGATGATCTCGTCGGTGCTGATGCGAACGTGGTTCCTGTCGAGAATCTGCGTCACGGGGTCGTAGCGGCCGACGTCCAGGCCGACATGGTCGACTCCGAGGTGTTCGGCGTCGACGTACTGGTGGCCGGGGCGTGCGGGAGCGGTCGGTATCCGGCATTCGAGGACGAACACCCCCTCGTCGGTCAGGTGCCGGGCGGCGTTCTCGAAGCAGCGGACCTGGTCGTCCTGGCTGAGGAGATTGCCGATCGTGTTGTACACCAGGTAGACCAGCCCATAGCTGCGTCCGGTGGCGACGCGGGACATGTCGCCCATCGTCACTTCGATCATGTCGCCGTCCGGCTTCTCACGCATCCGGTCCACCATGTCCGGCGACAGTTCGACGCCGTCCACCCGCACGCCGGTCCTCATCAGCGGCAGAGCGATGCGGCCGGTGCCCACCGCGAATTCCAGCGCATCACGGCCGCTCGCGTGCCTGGTGAGGAACGCGACCGTCTGCTCCTCGTCCCCTCGGGTGCCGTCGGCGTCGTAACGCTGTGACGCCTCGTACCCGAAGCTCGTCCGAGGGTCGAAGCCTTCCATGTCTTCTTCCTTCCGTTCGGTTGGGCCTGGTTGCATTGACCCGGCTTTGCTGGAGCACGTCAGCGCCCACCGTGGCAACGAACGGTACGACGGTTCCGGCGGACGTCACCGAGACCGGGCGAGCAGGGCAGGCGCGGCCGGGCCGAGGTTCAGTCCACCGGTCCGCCGGCTACGTAGACGACCTGTCCCGAGACGAACCCCGCTTCCGGGCTGACCAGGTAGGAAGCGGTATGCGCGATGTCCTCCGGCTGCCCGACCCTGCCTACCGGAATGGATGCCGCTGCCTTGCGCTGGAACTCCTCGAACTCCAGTCCGAGCCGCCGGGCCGAGGTCCTGGTCATGTCGCTCACGACGAACCCCGGAGCGATGGCGTTGGCCGTGACGCCGTGCCGTCCAAGCTGGAGGGCCAGCGACTTGGTGAAGCCGATCAGCCCCGCCTTCGCGCCGGCGTAGTCGACCCGGGCGGCGTCTCCCACGGCGGAGATGCTCGACATAGTGATGATGCGCCCCCACCCCGCCTCAATCATGTACGGGGCGACAGCGCGGGTGAGGAAGAACGGGCCACGCAGATTGACCCCCAAGACCATGTCCCACTGCTCGGTGGTCATCTCCACCAGATCGGCGCGCGGACCCACACCGGCGTTGTTGACGAGCACCGTCGGCGGCCCAAACTCGGCGGCCACCCTCGCGACGGCCTCACCGACCAGGCCCTCGTCGGCGACGTCGGCCGCCATCGCCACTGCGTCCCCGCCCTCGCTCCTGATCGCCTCGACGGCTCCGGCGCAGTCCGCCTCGTCCAGGTCGATGACCGCCACCGCCAGGCCGTCCCGCGCCAGCCGCTTGGCTACCGCGGCGCCGATGCCACGGGCCGCCCCGGTCACCATCGCCGTTCTCTTCGCAGGGCAAGAAGCCATATGTGTCACGTGGTGAATTCCATGCCCTTCAAGCCCCGCGGACAATTGATGTAGCGTCTGACTTAATGATCAGTTTCGAGCTCGGTGTCGAGGACCTCGCAGACACCCACTTCGCCCTTTCGCCCTTGGAAGAAACGGTTCTGAGCCTGCGCGTGCTGCGGGAGCCCGGCCTGTACGCATTGCATCTGCCGTGGCGCAGATCCGCGCTCGCCCGCCTCGACGCGCGAGACACCCGCCTGCTGACGTCCCTGGTCGGAAGCAAACTCGCCCTTCCTGACTTCCTGACGCCGCGGCCCACGACCTTCGCGCCGACATTCGAGGAACAACTGTCCCTCGTACGGCGGACACCTCCAAAGGTCATCCGCAGGGACGTGCCGGCCGCGCTGGTCGCAGAACCGGTTCCCGACAACGCGGCGGCAGCCAGGTTCCGCGATACCGCCTGCGACGTGCTGCGACGCTACTGGGAGCTGACTATCGAGCCGATCTGGCCGCAGATGCAGCTGGTGCTGGAGGCCGACATGACCTACCGGGCGCGACAACTGGCCGTGGGCGGCGCGCGCCTGCTGTTCGCTGACATGCACCCCAACCTGCGCTGGCATGACGGAGTGCTGTCCATCGACCAGATGATCGGCCGGCACCACGTGGCGGTGTCCGGGCGCGGACTGCTGCTCATGCCGTCGGTGTTCGCCCACAAGCCCACCCCGCCGGTTCACCCCGAGGAACCGCCGCGCCTGACCTATCCCTGCCGCGGAGTGGCCACCTTGTGGCATCCGGCTCCTGCGCCGGATGCCACCGCTCTGGTGTCGCTGCTCGGCGCGCCGCGCGCCGCGCTGCTCGGCCTCCTGGACGAGCCGCTGCCGACCGTGGAACTCGCCCGCCGCCTGAAAGTGACCCCCAGCGCCGTCTCCCAGCACCTGCGCGTGCTGTACACCACTGGTCTGCTCACCCGGGCCCGCGACGGACGGCATGTCCTGTACCGCCGAAGCGACCTCGGCGATCAACTCGCGGTCCCGCCCGCGCCCCCGCGAACCGAGCTGTGACAATATAACGACGAATAAGGCGAGGGCGGCGAGAATCGCTATAGGCCCGATCGTCCATGGTGTAGCAGAAGCAACTTGTGCTATTACCGTCAGTTGGAAGTGCTTGCAACGGGGGGAAACCGGTGGAGAGCCCACTTGGCAGTTTCGCGAACATCGATGTCGAGGCGTTCTTGCGAGATTCCCAGCAACGCGCGACCAAGTTCGCGGTTGAGCAGAAGGAGGCCGCGGCGGCGGTCGGCCGGGCCACGGCGTCCAACGGCCACATCGCGGTCGAGTGCACCATGCAGGGTGGTGTGACCCGGCTCGACATCGATCCGAGAGCGAAGCGAATGAGCGTCGGGGAGATGTCCGAAGCGATTCTCGCCGCCATCCGTGACGCCGACGTCGACCTCCAGCGGCAGGTTTCCACGATCGTGGACGAGTCGTTCGGTGGCGTGGATTCCGCCATGGCGGACCCGGAAACGGCACTGGCGAAGGTCGCCGAGGCTCAGCAGGCGTTCGACAGGATGATGGGCGATGCCATGGGTGAGTTGGATCGCATGCGGAGGAAACTCGGTCACTGAAGGAGCTTCGCGGGGCTGGGCCCATCCCGGCCCCGCGGGAGCGGATCAGACGTCCGCGGTGCTGCCGCCTTCCGGCCGCCCCGCCCCATATGACAACTTGAGGCCGTCGGTGAGGGTGAACTCGGCCGTGACGGCGCCGGCGGCCGCCAGGCCGACACTTACCGCGGCAGTGGCGAGGAAACGCTGCAACTGCCTGACCCTTCCCTCGATGCTCGCCGCCGCCGACTTTGCGACGAGGTGGCCGTACAGGCGCCCTCCCGGTCCCATGAGCAGGCTCTTGGCCGCAGTCGCCGCTATCGCGGCTGCCGAGAGGAGGCCGAGGTAGATCGACGCCGTCTGAATGTTGGCCACCCACCTGAGTATGGTCGAGAGGGTTTGGGCGGAGTCGGACGCGGTGTCCGACGCCAGAACGTAGCTGTCCATCCGCTGCTCGTAGAGGTCACGCTCCGGCGCCTGCCAGCTCGCCTGCGCGACGCTGTCGTGCTGCTGCTGCGCCGTTCGGCCCGCGGCGTGGACGCCGCCGCCGAAGGAGCTCCAGCCGTCCGCCGACCTGTGCACCAGTTGGGGGTCGGTCGGCACCGTCAGCCCGTACGAGAGCACCGCCTTTTCCAGGTGAGGGAAGACGTAGGCGCTGAACACCAACATGGCGAGGGTGAGATACTGCACGTTTCTGAGGTCGCCGCCCTCGTCGCCGGGCTGCCACGGGCTTGGGGTACCGCCGGGGATGGGGATCTTAAATCCGTCGGACATGCTCTTCGTTCCTAAGTTCCGCGATCTCGATGTTGTCGGCGACCGAGTGCAGCCCTTCCCGGCGCTGGTGCAGCCCGGCGATGGCGTTGGTGACCGTGCTCTCGGCGTAGCCGACGATCTTGTCGTGTTCGAGCGCGAGCGGGAAGCCGAGCATGCCCATGGCGAACGGCCCCATGCGCATGTTCGGGGGCATGCGACCGGCCTCGTTCAGATGTGACACCGGAGAGGTGCCGTCGCTGTCGTCAGTTAGGGCGTCGCCCAGTGCTCTGATCGCCGGTGAATGATGGATACGTGGCTCATCATTTCGCACCATAAATGCTCCGAAAACACGATGGATAACTGGAGAGGCAACAATAAAGATATGTTGCGTAGATACACAGAGGGCACCGGTGGCATGGCCGATGGCAGGTCGACATCATCGCGACCCTCTACGTCAGAGCCCTCTGGGCCTGGCGTCTATGACACTGTTTGCGCCGTCGGGCGGAACGTCGCCTAGTTGCGCATGTACGGGGCATCGTGGCCGGTCTCGGCTGTCCAACTGATGCGCCGCCGAGTTGTAAATGTTGCTATGCGACCGAGTGCCGCCCGCAGTTTATCCTGGGAGCGCACCCGGCCTCGGCGGAAGATTCTCAGCCGCAGTGCACGTCCCAATATGACACGCCTGCTTGGCCTACGCTGCCTTCCACGTCAATGCACTGGCCGGGCGCCGAAACGTACACCGGGCCGGCGTAGTACTTGTAGTTGCCGCCATCCTGGTCGAGCCCGGTGTTGTCTGATCTCTGGATCCTGACGCTCTTCCAGGTCGTGGTGTTGGCGGTGGAGCCGTAGCCGTACATGAGGGCGCAGTTCTTGCCTGTGCTGGAGTTGTAGTACACCTCCAGCGTGCCCTTGCGGGTCCCGCTCTCGGGGACGGCGTAGGCGCCGACCCGGGAGTAGCTGCTGCCGCATGGTCCGGTCGCGCTGACCGGGGCGGCGCCCGCGACCAGCGCGGTGGAGGCCAGGGTCGCGCTGGCCAGGAGGGTCGCCAGCTTGCCGCGTGTACGCATCCATAACCTTTCGTCGATATTTCCGAGCCGACATCTGATCACGACATCTCCCGCCTCGACAGGCTTTGTGATCGAGTTCACATCGTGTCGCCCGCTGCACAGCGCGACCGGTGCGAGGCTCTGGGCCTGCTCATCGTGTCGAGGAACACCGAAAACATTCGCTCCGAACTCAAGCGCCTGGTCAGCCGCAGATTCTCGTCGAGACCGACCTAGGCTTGTTCGCTCAGCCGCGTCCATTGCCGAGCCGGAAACTCCCTGGCCAGGCCACCTTTTCCGATGCCAAAACATCTCCACCGGATCCGGATCTGATCTTCTCTGGTCTTTCCCGGGTCACCGCGACGCTCGTTCGTGCCTTGCGCTGCTTTGCCTGGTGATCCGGCGGGTGTCCGCCCGTACCGGGTCGCCAGCAGGTGCTCGTCGCCTTGGACGGAGAGACGCACATCACACTTGGTTGCCGTCACAGGCTGCCGGGCTGCTCTGTCTCAGAGGGCCGACAGCGAAAACAACGCTAGGAGATCACCATGGATGCCCGTTTGAACCTCTTCGACAACCCGGTCGCAGGCAAGTCCCTGAAGCACCTCATCGCAGCGGGCAAGGCGCTCGTGGACTCGACGCTGCCGGCCGTGACACGCGAACTGGTGCTGCTGCGCGCCAGCCAGATCAACGGCTGCGCCGTCTGCGTCGACATGCACGCCAAGGACGCCGCGCACGCCGGGGAGACCTCCACCCGCCTCAACCTTGTCGCCACCTGGCGTGAGGCCACGGTCTTCAGCGAGGCAGAACGCGCCGCCCTGGAGTTGGCCGAGCAGGGCACTCGCATCGCCGATGCCGCCGGTGGCGTTACCGACGACGCATGGGCCGATGCCGCCCAGCACTACGACGAGGACCAACTCGCCGCCCTGGTCGCGCTCATTGCCATGATCAACGCCCTCAACCGCTTCAACGTCATCGTCCAGCAGCCTGCTGGTGACTACCAGCCCGGCCGGCACGGATGACGAGCGAGATGCTGCGGCCGTACTGCTGCCCCGCGTCAGTACGGCCCAGGCAACGCTCGCCGCTCCTGTTTCGGGGCCGGACTCTTACCACAACCCTTTTGGAAGAGATCTCATGAACCTCGCCCTGTGGATCTGCGCCGGGCTGCTGGCCGTGGTCCTCCTCACCGGTGGCGTCGGCAAGCTGATCGTGCCCCGGGAGAAGATGGCCGCCATGCGCGGCGCGGGA
>NZ_SMKO01000350.1 GCF_004348685.1 Nonomuraea deserti
CCCACCGCCTTGGTCCCGCCGCCCCGGCCGTTGCCTCGGCCGTCGCCCCAGCCGTTGCGCGGCCCGGGTAGCCCCCGCATGGGCTGTCCGATCGCTCTGAAGCTTCACCGGCCCCTCCGGTGAGCCGGCCTTTCGCGCACGAGCGTTCAAGACCTGGCCGGGCGGGGGTGGCGAGACTTGGGCCATGCGTTTCGATACCAAGATCGCCATTGTGGTGCGCGCGGATCTGGCCGCGTGGCAGAAGCTCAACGTCACCGCCTTCCTGTCCAGCGCGGTCGCCGGCGGGGTGCCGGAGACCATGGGGGAGCCGTACGAGGACGCGTCGGGGAACGCGTACCTGCCGATGATCCGGCAGCCTGTGCTCGTCTACGCGGCGGACCTGGCCGAGCTGCGCGCCGTGCGCGAGAAGGCGGTGGGGCGGGCGATGGACGTCGCCGTGTACATCGAGGAGATGTTCAAGACGGGGAACGACGCCGACAACCGGGCGGCCGTACGGGCTGTGGAGGCGGAGGATCTGGCGTTGGTGGGGGTGGCGGTGCACGGACCGAAGAACGGCGTCGACAAGGTCCTCAAGGGCCTGTCCCTGCACCCCTGACCACCCACGCCCGAGCAGGCCGTACGGACACTTGCCCCCGCGGCGCCGCCGAGCCGCTCGTCACAGAGGTCACCGACCCCGGCATTGACCCGATGAGCGGCCAGGGCACCAGACGTCCCATATGGAGTCCAGATGGGCCAGGGAGCGCCGCGCGTCATGGGCTGAGATGGGCCAGGGAGCGCCGGGCGTCATGGAATCAGGTGAGCCTGGGAGCGCCGGGCGTCATGGAATCAGGTGAGCCTGGGAGCGCCGGGCGTCATGGAATCAGGTGGGCCAGGGAGCGCCGGGCGTCATGGAATCAGGTGAGCCTGGGAGCGCCGGGCGTCATGGAATCAGGTGAGCCTGGGAGCGCTGGACGTTATGGATTCACATGGGCCGGAGAGCGCCGAGCGTTGCGGAAATGAATGTGCTCGAGAGTCCCTGACGACATGCATCCGCGCCGAACAGAGTTTGGGGAGTGGACCCGGGGCGAAGTCCGGGCGTTGTCCACAGAACGTGGTTCGGTGCGTCGGCGTCCCGGCCCGCTGGAGCACCCTTGGCGGCATGCACCAGCCATCCCACACTCCCTCCCTGACCGTCCGCGCCGCCAAGATCACTCGGGCGGTCCCGCAGGCCGTCGCGTGCCGCCGGACGGCCGCCCATATCTGGGGCGTGAGCGTGCTGACCACCCCCGAAGCCGACTGGCCCGTCGAGCTGGCCGCTCCCGCCCACCTGGCGCTCCCCGGCTGCGTCACCTACGTGACCCCGCTCCCCAGCGCTGACGTCACCACGCACAGAGGCGTCCGCCTCTCCACCATGGAACGCACGGCCCTCGACTGCGCCCGGTGGTTGCCGCGCATGGACGCCGTAGCGGTCCTCGACCAGCTGGCCCGCAAGGGCGTCGACATGGACGCCCTGTGGCGCCGGCCGCTCACCTCGTGGCATCTGCGAGACCTCCTGGCCCTCGCCGACCCCCGCGCTTGCTCACCCCGAGAGAGCTGGCTACGGATCATCCTGGTCGACGGCGGCCTGCCCCGGCCTGCCGCCCAGATCAGGGTAGAGCTGGGCGACGGCCGGCTCGCCTACCTCGACCTGGGCTGGGAGGAGTTCAAGGTCGCCGTTGAATACGACGGGCAAGGCCACCACACCTCGCCCACCGACCAACGACACGACGGCGACCGGAGGGAAGAGCTGCGGCGGTTGGGCTGGCGGGTGATCGCCGTTCGCAGAGACGCCATCCCCGGCCAGATCCCCGGACTGCTCCGGCATGTCTCCAATGTCCTGCTGGAGCGCGGCTGGCATCCCGGCCCTGGGGGCACCGAACGCATCCTGCGCCGCATTCGAGCCGCCCGCCACAGGTCCCGTTACCGCCCAGGTCAACGAGACACCCAGTCCTGAGCTGTGCGGGGGAGTGAGGCGCGCGGTCCTGTGCTGTGCGGGGGAGTGAGGCGCGCGGTCCTGTGCTGTGCGGGGAGTGAGGCGCGCGGTCCTGTGCTGTGCGCGGAGACGGCGGTGGGTCGGGGATGGTCGTGGCCGTCCCCATAGAGGGCATGTTCAAGACGGGGCATGACGCCGACAATCGGGTGGCCGTACGGGCTGTGGAGGCGGCCAGGGAGCGACGAGAGTACGTGAATCACCGTCACTTACTGTACCTATGATGTAACACTTAGTGCCATGCCGTCCCCCCGACATGACACTCTGGTCAAGATGTTCAGCGACCGTCCACAACTCGCCGTGGAGATCCTGCGCGACCTCATGGGAGTGAAACTGCCCGACACCTCGCTGATCCGGCAGGAGGAGCGGACCTTCAATACCCGCAACTCCGACGACATCGAAGTTGATCTGATCTTTACTCTGGGCCCCCCGAACGAACCCGCACACGCCATCATCGTCGAGATCCAGCAGGGCACATCCAAAGATCCTCGGCAACTCGCCCGTTACGCTGCCGCCACCTGGCTGCTCCTGGGGTGCGACGTCACCGTCCTGATCATCTGCCCCGACCACAACACGGCCGCCCATTACGCGCGACCCATCGAGTCCGGACTGACCGGCTACCGCCTGCTCCCCGTGGTGCTGGGGCCGGACGGCATACCGGCCATCACCGACCCCCAGCGGGCCGCCGCCAACCTCGACCTCGCCGCCATGTCCGTCATGATCCACGGCAAGGACCGCAAAGTGGTCGAGGCGTTTGCCACGGCACTCGCCGACACCCACGACGAACACGCTCCGCAGTACTATGAATACGCCTACGGCATGGCCACGCCCGAGATCCGCTGCCTCATGGAGGAGATCATGACGTCCACCACCTGGCCGGTCTACAGCCCCTTCGCTCGTGAACACTTCGGCCGCGGCCTCCAGGAAGGCCAAGCCAAAGGCAAGGCGGAAGGTAAGGCGGAAGGCAGGGCAGAAGGCAAAGCGGAGGGCAAAGCGGAAGAGGCGGGCAGGCTGGTGCTGCTCGTGTTGACCGCCCGCGGCTTCGACGTCCCCGACGACACCCGCGCCCGGATCACCTCCTGCACCGACCTGGCCCAGCTCGAGACCTGGGCCATCCGCGCCGCCACCGCTCGGGCCCTTCACGACCTGTTCAACGAACCGGCCTGACGCAGGGCTTGGTGGCTGGCTGAGCCGGGACTGTGAAACCAACGGCGGATTTGATGATCAAGGAAGAGACACTTGATGCCCGAGACCGCCGTGGAGTCCTGTCCATGAACGAACTGCCTGCCGAGCCGGATCGCGCGATGACGGACGAGCAGCTGATCTCGATGCTGGTGGATCGAGCCCGCAGCGAAGGGCTGCAGTTGACTGGTGAGGGTGGTCTGCTGCAGCAGCTGAGCCGGCCAGAGGCTCTGGTTGGCCAGGGCGATGGCGCTATACGGGCAGTCCCAGGCGAGGCTGGGCTTGGAGGACTTCGAGGCCGCCAGCGAATACGACGGCCAAGGCCGCCACACCTCGCCCGCCGACCAACGGCACGCTGCCGACCACCGCATGTTGCCCGCCCACCAGCGGCGTGACGCTGGCCGCCAGCCAATACGACGCGCGCGGGGCCGCTGCGTGTTGCCCGCCGACCAGCGGCGTGACGCTGGTAGCCATTGAGTGTGGCGGGTGGGTGCGTTGCGCGTTGGCTGTCGGTCAGTGGTGTGGCGTTGGTCGTCATTGAGTGTGGCGGGTGGGTGCGTTGCGCGTTGGCTGTCGGTCAGTGGTGTGGCGTTGGTCGTCATTAAGTGTGGCGGGTGGGTGCGTTGCGCGTTGCCCCTCGGTCAGTGGTGGTGCTGGCCGCCAGCCAATACGACGCGCACGGGGCCGCTGCGCGTTGCCCGCTGACCAGTGGTGTGGCATTGGTGGACGCGACGGCTCCAGTGACAAGGGGGACGGGTGGCCGTCGTTCGGCGGGGCGTTGTGCCGGGCCGGATCGTCGACCTGGTAACGCCACGTCGCCCGTGGCTTGGTCGGATGTGGCCGGCAGCCCCGCGCCCGGTGGCGCCCGGTGCGTCCTCCGCCGCCTCCGGGTCGCTCGCCGTCTCAACCGGGCCGCTCGCCGTCTCAACCGTTGCCGGTTACGCGTTGCCCCGCCTGCGACCGTGTCAGCCGATGGTGACCGGGAGTTCCTTGATGCCGTTGATGAAGTTCG
>NZ_SMKO01000351.1 GCF_004348685.1 Nonomuraea deserti
CGCCACCTCCGCCCCCGCCGACCTCGACACTGCCGCGAACGCGCTCGGCCTGGCCGGGTGGGATAACGAAGGCGGACAGCCCCGACAGCCCGCCCGCCGCAGCCGCGCGTCCTGACCGGCACTCCAGAGGAGGAGTACCTGAGCGCGAACGCCGGGCAGGCCCATCGCCTCTGGCAGCAGGGCAGCGTCCACTCCACCCCTGACGACCACCGGCTCCTGCTCCCTCAGCAGACCCTCAACCGGGGACGTTCAGTCAGTGATCGTCCCTTACGGCCGAGCCCCGGAGGCGGGTCGGCGGCCATCAGCGAGTGTGCGCCGCAGTGGCCGCCCGGAGTGGGAGGAGCCGCCGGGGTGCTGCATGGTGGTGCGCAGCGTGTGTTTGCCGGCCACCATGCGACGGTGTTGGAGGCCGTCGGCGGGGTGCCAGTGCACGTTGGTGGCCCAGCGCAGGCGTTCGAACAGGCGGATCAGTGCCGCGGGCGCGTACCTTGTAACAGGACCCTGTGAGGATCGGGGTCGTACCGTCTCGGTTCGGGCTTGACCCGTGAGACGACTGGTCTTGGGTCCTGTCGTAGATCTGCGGCCTGATCAGGGGCGGTGCTGCATGCGCCGATCCGGTCAAGCGTGTCCCGACAGGGGGAAGCTCAGCAGCGGGACGGAGGCCGCCATGCCGGTCAGGAGCAGCGCTTCAGGAATTGCCGCTAGGCACAGCACCAGGTCCACGCGGGCGGGCGGGAAGAGCAGGGCGGTGATCGACCCGGCGGCCAGGCCGATGCCGATGGCGGAGTTCAGCAATCCGAAGCTGACGGCTCCGTCGAGGTAGCGGGTGGCGTAGATGGCGCCGAGCACGCTGCCGCCGTGCCCGGACGAACGCGCCGACCCCGACCCGCGCTCCCCCTACGGCGACGACCCGCGCCTGTCTGCTGTTCGAGGAGCACATCAGACCTCACCGCTACTGATCCGGGTCAAGCCGATGCGCGAAGCGGCCATAGCCTTCCAACCTCGGTCGGGAGCTGCGAACCGCCTGGAGATCGCTGCCCTTGTGGCTCAGTCACCCGTTTTGTCCTCGGGCTGCCTACCACCCACGCTGGTGTCGAGGAGGTGAGCCCCGGCGTCGTGCAGGGTGATGCCGTAGCCCAGCGCGTGGTCAGGAGGCGACCCTTCGTGCGTCGCGCTGATCGCTTTGAAGCGGGTGTCGCGGGTCGGGCCGTCACCAGTGAGGTGGCCGCGCAGATGGCCGGCGCGGTCGTACACGACCCACCGGCCGGCGCCCACTTGCGGCATGGCGTCTGGGTTGTCCTTGAGCCACTGCGCGTTGGCCGCGTGATCGGGCCGCTCGTCGGCCTCTTTCGGTTGGGAGGGGGCCCCTGTGGCATGACCTTCGATTCTGCGAGCACTGCTCATGTCGCGTCTCGCTCTCTGATGATGGCTGTTGCCTCCGAGACATCGAAGAAGCATTCTCAGCCTTGCAACACAGGGTATGGCACAGATCGCACTGCGCACGTGATCATGCGTGATGTCGAGCCAGCGCGTCTCGGGGCACAACGGCTCCTCATCGGGGATCATCCCCGATAGTTGACCGAGGTCCACCGGCTGTCTCCGGCTGGGAGCGGTACGTCTACCGCGGGAGGAGACGGCGTGGCCCGGAGCACCTCCGATGGTCAAGCTCGGTGGTGGGCGACGCAGCCAGAGTTCTGGCGGGGACAGAACTCTCGCGATCTGCTGCACCGCCACGCTGACGATGCTCCACCATTCCGGATGAGCCGTGCCGCTGCTCACGGCCCTCACCCGTCACATCCGCGCCCGCGAGGTGGACAGCTTCCTGGGCGGTGACGGATATCTCATCCCGGTCACCTGGTTCAGCGATCTTGTGACCAGAAACGGCGAGGTGCTCGGCATGACCGTGCTGTTCACCGGCGACGCGACCGACCGGGAAGCAGCGGACGGCCTCGCAGCGCATGTGACCGCCCTGGAAGATCTCACCGGCCGGCTGGCCTTGGTCACGGAGATCGCCACAACGCTGGCGCAGACCCTGGACACCGAGGAGGCCCTCGCTCGGCTCGGCCGCTTGCTGGTGCCCCGCCTGGCCGACCGGGTCGCCATCGACCTGCGAACGGACGAGGGCAGCCAAAGGGTGGCGGTGATCGGACCCGAAGGCCGCGACGCCGATCAGGAAGCGTGGCGAGGTCCCCTCCCCGCGCTGGACGGACACTCATGTTCCTCTCTGGTACGGGTGTTGCACGGTGGCGAACCCGTCCTGATAGGGCCGGGGGACATCGCTGCCCCGTCCCCGTCATCACGAAGGTCCCTCTGGCCACGGTCATCCTGGCTCGCATTGAGGGCCCAGATGAGGGTCACCTGGCAACTGCGATGGACCAACGCCGGCCATCCACCGCCGCTGTTGGTCACCCCCGACACGGCGTCGAGGAGCCCGTCACGCTGCTGCCTGGTCATCAGCTGTGGTGATGACTGCTTGCGGCATCGGCTGTTTCCGGCCGGCCCCCCGTGGCGTTGACTCGGCTGGACAAGGCAGGGAGGTGACGCATGGGATGCAGCCGCTGTGACCTTGTTGTCGGGCCATTGAGGGCATCCTCGCGGCACCTTCTTGCGAAACGTCACCCTGGGGAGAGAAGGCACCGATGCCGGACGTACGCCGGAGCGAAGCCTCCGTCACGTGAGGATAGCGCTGCTGGGACCGGTCGCCTGGCGCACGCCTCCGCGCCACTACGGCCCGTGGGAGCAGGTGACGAGCCTGCTCGCCGAGGGGCTCTCCGCCGCCGGGGTCGATGTGACGCTGTTCGCCACGCTGGACTCCGTCACCTCCGGAGCACTGGACGGTGTGTGCCCGCGCGGGTACGCCAACGATCCAACACTCGACGGGCGGGTGTGGGAGGCGATGCACGTCGCGCACGCGTTGAGCCGTTCGGGCGAGTTCGACGTCGTCCACAGCCATCTCGACTGGCTGCCGCTGGCCTTCGCCGATCATTGCCGAGCCCCTTTGCTCACCACGGTCCATGGATTCTCCGGCATGGGCATCCTGCCCGCCTACGTCCGTGCCCGGTCCGCCTACGTGTCCATCTCGGACGCGGACCGCGCCCCGGAGCTGGACTACGTCGCCACCGTGCACCACGGCATCGATCTGGACGCTTTCCCCTTCGACCCGGTGGGCGGCCGGCGGCTGACCGCGTTCGGCCGCGTTCATCCCGACAAGGGAACGCACAGGGCCATCGAGATCGCCCGACGGGCGGGGATGCCGCTGACCATCTGCGGCATCGTCCAGGACGAGCGGTACTTCGAAGAAGAGATCGTGCCGAAGGTCGACGGCGAACAGGTCAGCTTCCTCGGCTCGGTCGGCCCGGAGCGGCGTGGCCAGATCCTCGGCGGCGCCGCCGCGCTGCTGCATCCCATCGCGTTCGACGAACCTTTCGGCCTGTCGGTGGTCGAGGCGATGGCCTGCGGGACTCCCGTCGTCGCCTACCGGCGCGGATCCATGGCCGAAGTCGTGGACCCGGGCGTGACGGGTTTCCTGGTGGACACCCTCGACGAGGCGGTCACCGCGGTGGCACGCATCGCGACGATCGACCGCGCCAGTTGCCGCGCGCAGGCGCAACGAAGGTTCAGCGCAGATCGAATGGTGGCGAGTTATCTGAGGATCTACCGCGAAATGTTAGGACAAAGTTAGCGACTGATAGTGTCAGGAGTACGCAGACCCCGCCATCAGCCGATCGGTCGCGTCGGCCGGGCCCCCGCATGAGGACGGGCCCCCGGTGAAGTCTCCAGGTTCCACCGCACACGCACAGGCAGACGGGGTAACCGTCTTCACCGAGCGAGCAGCACCCGACTCCATCATGGTGCGGCCGGATGACCGAAAGGCGAGCCAGTTGGTCCTCACATACGGATTTCTCAGCACCCCTGTCTCTTATACACACTGAC
>NZ_SMKO01000352.1 GCF_004348685.1 Nonomuraea deserti
GCCCCCTCGGCCCCCTCGGCGCCGGGCTGGGTGAGGTGCGGGCCGCCGGGCCGCCACTCCTCGCCCGCCCCGAGCTCCCGTGCCAGCCGTACGGCTCCCTGATCGCGGTCGGCGAGCAGCACGCGCACACCGCGCTTGCGCAGCGCCAACGCCGCGGAGGTGCCGATGAGACCGGTGCCGACGACGAGCACGGTGCGAAGTTCCATCTGGTGTCCTGATTTATCGGGCCATTGGGATAGCCAGTATCTCGTGATGTGGTGCCCGGTCGCTCACTGCGCGATGTCCTGCCGCAGCGCCACCGCGCCACGCAGGTAAACATGCTGGATCTCGGCCCTCGGGCGGTCGGTCTCCACGTGAGCCATGAGCCGCACCACGCGGGGCAGCGCACCCGGCACGGCGATCTCGGTGCAGCAGATCAGCGGCACCTCGTGGAAACCCAGCTTCCGCGCCGCGAGCGCGGGAAACTCGGCCGTGAGATCGGGCGTGGCCGTGAACAACACGCTGATCACGTCATCCGGGGTCAGCTCGTTACGCTCCATGATCGCGCTGACCAGCTCGGTCGTCCCTTCGATGATCGAGCCACGGTCGTCGGCGTCCACCTGGATCGCCCCACGGATCGCGCGCACCATGTGGTCAGTCCCCTTCCCCTAACCGGGAGAGCCCGTGCGAGGATCGCACGGGCTCCTTCTTCCGGCCAGGTTACAGCTTCACGGCGGCGTAGAGCTCGCCGACTTCCTTCAGGCTGAGCGCCCGGATGGTGCCCGGCTTCGTACGGCCCAGCTTCACCGGACCGAACTCGATCCTGGCCAGGTCGATCACCCGGTGGCCCACCACCTCCAGCATGCGCCGCACGACGTGCCTGCGGCCCTCGTGCAGCACGACCTCGATCAGCGCCTGCTGCCCGTGCTCCTGCACGACGGTGAAGCTGTCGGCCTTGACGATGCCGTCCTCCAGCTCGATGCCCTGCTTGAGCCTGCGGCCCAGGTCACGCGGGATCGGCCCGGGCACCTTGGCCCAGTATTTCTTCTGCACCCCGTAGCTCGGGTGCGTCAGCCTGTTGGCCAGCTCGCCGTCGTTGGTGAGCAGCAGCAGGCCCTCGGTCTCGGTGTCGAGCCTGCCCACGTGGAACAGCCTCGGCGCCAGCTCCTCGACGTAGTCGGCCAGGCACGGGCGGCCCTGCGGGTCGTCCATCGTGGAGACGACGCCGATGGGCTTGTTGAGGGCGTAGTAGACCAGGTCGGGGGCGGTGGGGATGCGCTTCCCGTCCACGTGGATGACCTGCGCCGCGGGATCGACCTTGGCGCCGAACCTCCGCACGACCTGGCCGTTCACCGTGACCCGGCCCTCGCCGATCATCTCTTCGCACGCCCTGCGGCTGGCGACGCCCGCCTGGGCGAGCACCTTCTGCAGCCGCACGCCGTCAGGGACCTCGGTGGTGTCGCGCTCGTCGGAGTAACCCTCGGGGTAGAAGTTACGGTCGCGCAGGGGCTGCCGGGCCGCCTTCACCCGATCGTGCTGAGGGCTGCCGTAGCCGCTTCCGCCGCCGCGCCTGCCCCCGATCGTCTGTACGTCATCCCGCCGGGGACCACGACCGGTACGCCCGGCGTCGCGACCGATACGCCCGGCGTCGCGACCGGTACGCCCGGTGTCGCGCCCGGTGCGGGCGTCGCCGTCGCGCCTGCCGTAGCGGGACCTGGTGGACTCGGTGCCCCGGGGAGGGGCCTCACGACGCCCGCTCCGGTCGGCCCGGAACCCGCCGCGCTCCTCACGCCGCTCGCCCCCGTAACCACCCCGGTCGGACCTGCCGCCCTGTTCGGAGCGGTAACCGCCACCACGCTCGTCACGCCGTTCAGCCCGGTAACCACGCTCGTCACGCCGCTCGGACCCGTAACCCGCACCGCGCTCGTCACGCCGCTCGGACCGGTAACCGCCGCCGCGCTCATCACGCCGCTCGGACCCGTAACCACGCTCGAACCTGTCGCCACGCTCGGAACGGTAACCGCCGGCGCGCTCGTCACGCCGCTCGGAACGGTAACCGCCGCCGCGCTCGTCACGCCGCTCGGACCGGTAACCGCCGCCGCGCTCATCACGCCGCTCGGACCCGTAACCACGCTCGAACCTGTCGCCGCGCTCGGAACGGTAACCGCCGGCGCGCTCGTCACGCCGCTCGGGACGGTGACCGCCCGCGCGCCCGGAATCGTAACCGCCACCGCGCTCATCGCGGCGCTCGGAACGGTAGCCGCCCCGGTCGCCACGAGGACGCTCGCCACGTCCGTAACGATCCTCACGGCCACCGCGCTCGTAACGGTCGTCGCGGGTGGGACGGTCGTCGCGGTCGGCTCCTCGCGAGTAGCGGCCGCCGCCGGCGTCGTCGCTCCCGGCGGGCCTGCCGTACCGGGCGCGGGTGCCGCCCCGGTCGGCGCGGAGGGAGTCGCGGGAGGACCGGGCGTCGCCCACGGAGTCGCGACCGCGGCCACGGTCGTCGCTCCGGAAGTCGTCACGGCGGGACCCGCCTCTGGAGTCTCTTCGGCCGGTCCCACCGCGGAAGTCGTCGTCACGCCGGGAGTCGCCACGGGCGTCGTCGGAGCGGAAGGCGGGACGCCCACCACGGCCGGAGCCGCCCGTGCGTCCACGACCGCGTCCATCACCGGACGGGGTGCTGCGCCTGTTGATCACTTTGTTGTCTCCTCGAGGTTCTCCACGTCGTCGGGGAGGAAGGGCGCGAGCTCGGGGAGCTCGCTCAGATCCCGTAGTCCCAGACGTTCAAGGAAGTATGAGCTTGTCCGGTAGAGCACCGCTTGGCTCTCCGGGTCGGTGCCGGCCTCTTCGACCAGCCCCCTGGCGACGAGTGTCCGCATGACACCGTCGCTGTTGACGCCGCGTACGGCGGCGACGCGGGAACGGCTCACCGGTTGCCGGTAGGCCACGACCGCGAGCGTTTCGAGCGCGGCCTGGGTCAGCCGCGTCTGCTGGCCGTCGCGTACGAACCTTTCGACCAGCGGCGCGCAGTCGGCACGCGTATAGAAACGCCAACCGCCCGCCACTTCTCTCAGATCGAAACCCCGTCCGGCGGCGGTGTATTCCGCCGCCAGCCCACGCAGCGCCGCGGCGACCTCGTGGGTGGGCCGTTCGAGCACCTGAGCCAGGGTCACCTCGGCGACCGGCTCGTCAACGACAAGCAGGATAGCCTCCAGTGCCGCCTCGAGCCTCGGCCCCTCCCCCGGCTCGGCCTCCTCGGCGCCCGGCGCTGGTCCGGCCGCGGCGCCCCGCGAGGGTCCGGCGGCGGCGTCCTGGGCTGGCTCGTCGCCGGGTGTCAGGTCGCCGTTTCCCATGGCCGGGCTGGTGTACGTGCGGTCCGCCGCCCCGTCGCGGCCGGCGGCGCCGGTCACCGGCCCGTCGCCCTGAGCCGTCGCGCCAGCGGCCAAGGCCGGTCCGCCAGCCCCCGCCATCGATTCCTCTCGCGCCAACGATTCCTCGGCCGGTGCCAGGTCCTCGTCCGGTGCCGGGGATGCCAGATCCTCGTCCGGTGCCGGGGGTGCCAGATCCTCGTCCGGCGCCGGGTCCTCGGCCGGCGGCGTCCCATCCCTGGACGGCGTGTCGTCCTGCGGCGGCGTCTCCCCACTGACGGGTTCGCCCCTCTCGAGCACCGGCTCGCCCAGGGCGGAAGCGTCGTCCGCGACCGGCGTCTCCGCCCGAGACAGCGTGCCGTCCTGGACGCGCGTGTCGTCCGTGACCGGCGGCTGTGCACGGGATGGATCCCCGGCACCCACGCCGCGCGACGGCGTGGCGTCCCGGGGCGGGTCCTCGGGGGGCGGCGCCTGGTCGTCGCGGGGGGAGGTCTCCGCCTCCGGGGCGCCCGGCTGGATGAGGGAGCCGGGG
>NZ_SMKO01000353.1 GCF_004348685.1 Nonomuraea deserti
GCCCGCACCCGCACTCCCCTGACCCAGCGAAGCGGCTGATCACTGCTCATCCCCGAAGGAGCAAGTCCCATGGCCGAAAGTTACACACCCCCGGTCACCGGAACCGGTGTCAAGGCCACCATCCAGCGCATCGGCGGCCACCTGGCCGGCATGATCATGCCGAACATCGGAGCGTTCATCGCCTGGGGCCTGATCACGGCGCTGTTCATCCCGACCGGCTGGCTGCCCAACGAGACGCTCGCGAAGATGGTCGGCCCGATCATCGGGACCCTGCTGCCGGTCCTCATCGCTTACACCGGCGGCCGGATGGTGCACGGGCAGCGCGGCGCCGTCGTCGGCGCGGTGGCGGTCATGGGCGTCGTGGTGGGCACCGAGTCCCCGATGTTCCTGGGCGCCATGATCATCGGCCCGCTCACCGCCTTGATCCTGAAATATGTGGACAAGTTCACGGAGCAGCGGACCAAGGCCGGCTTCGAGATGCTGGTGGACAACTTCTCCGCCGGCATCGTGGGCGGCGTGATGGCCGTCATCGGCATGCTCGGCATCGGCCCGATCGTGGAGGCCGCCACCACGGCCGCGGGCAACGCCGTGGGCTGGCTGATCAGCAACAACCTGCTCCCCGTCGCCTCGGTGCTGATCGAGCCGGCCAAGGTGCTGTTCCTCAACAACGCCATCAACCACGGCGTGCTCACCCCGCTCGGCATCGCCGAGGCCGCCCAGACCGGCAAGTCGATCCTGTTCATGCTCGAGTCGAACCCCGGCCCCGGGCTCGGCCTGCTGCTGGCGTTCCTGCTGTTCGGCCCGCGCCCGCTGCGGCCCAGCACCCCCGCCGCGATGCTCATCCAGTTCTTCGGCGGCATCCACGAGATCTACTTCCCGTACGTGCTCATGAAGCCGCGCCTCATCCTGGCCGTCATCGCGGGCGGCGCGGCCGGCGTGTTCACGTTCATCGCCACCGGCGCCGGGCTGGTCGCCTCGCCGTCGCCCGGCAGCATCTTCGCGTATCTCGCGGTCACACCGAGGGGCGGCTGGCTCGGGTCCAGCCTTGGGATCCTCGTGGCCGCGGCCGTGTCGTTCGCCGTCGCCGCCGTCCTGCTGGGCTTCGGCCGCGGCGAGAAGGCGGAGCAGGACGGCTCCGCGGACCCCACCGAGTCCACCGGGTCCACCGGGTCCACCGGGTCCGCGGAATCCACCGAGGGCACCGAGCCCGCCACCGGGCCCGCCACCGAGCCCGCCACCGAGTCCACCACCAAGCTCACCACTGAGCCCGCCACCGAGCCCGCCACCGAGCCGGCCACCGAGCCGGCCACCAAGGAGGCCTGAACCATGCCCAGCATCGACAGCAAGGACATCAAGAAGCTCATCGTCGCCTGCGACGCCGGGATGGGCAGCAGCGTGATGCTCGCCTCGCAGCTGCGCAAGCAGCTCAAGGACAGCGGCGTCACCGTCGAGCACACCCCGGTCAACTCCATCCCCGACGACGCCGACGTCGTCGTGTGCCACGCGGGGCTCGCCGCCAGGGCCAAGGCCTCCGCCCCCGGGAAACCTCTGGTGTCGTTCCAGATCTTCCTCGGCGACCCGGCGGTGACCAAGCTGGTGAACACCATCAAGAACGGCGGCACCGTCGATGCGTGACGACCTGCTCGACCCGCGGGCGGTGCTGCTGCACGAGAGCGCCCCCGACCGCGAGGCGGCCATCCGCCGGTGCGGGCGGGCGCTGGCCGACGTGGGCGCGGTCGCGGAGCCGTACATCGAGGCGATGCTCCAACGCGAGCAGTCGATCTCCACCTACGTCGGCGAGGGAGTGGCCATCCCGCACGGGACGAACGCCTCCAAGGAGGACGTCCAGCGCGACGCGATCTGCGTGGTCCGCTTCCCGGCAGGCGTCGACTGGGCCGGCGAGCAGGTCACCCTGTGCGTCGGCATCGCCGCCAAGGACGACGGGCACGTGCAGTTGCTGTCGCAACTGGCCGAGATCCTGCTCGACCCCGACCGCGCGAGGACGCTGCGCGAGGCCACGGAGGTCTCACAGGTGATGAAGGAGCTCACATGAAGGTCGCCAGATTCCACGCCCCCGGCGACATCAGGATCGAGGACGCGCCCGAGCCCGAGGCGGGGCCCGGCGAGCTGAAGATCCGCGTACGCAACTGCTCGACGTGCGGGACGGACAACAAGATCTTCAAGTTCGGCCACCACCACATCAGGCCGCCGCGCGTCATGGGCCACGAGATCGCCGGCGAGGTCGTCGGCACCGGCGCGCGGGTGCAGGTGATCGCCGCCATCCCGTGCGGCACGTGCCAGGAGTGCGTGCGCGGCCGCCAGACGGTCTGCCCGAACCAGGAGTCGATGGGCTACCACTACGACGGCGGCTTCGCCGAGTACATGATCATCCCCGCCAAGGTGCTGGCCGTGGACGGCGTCAACGCCATCCCGTCCGGCGTCGGCTTCGCCGAGGCGTCGGTGGCCGAGCCGCTGGCGTGCGTGCTGAACGGCCAGTCGCTGGCGCGCGTCGGCGCGGGCGACGACGTGGTCGTGATGGGCGCGGGCCCGATCGGCTGCCTGCACGTGCGCCTGGCGCGGGCGCGCGGCGCCTCCCGGGTCTTCCTCGTGGACGTCAACGCCGAACGCCTGGCGATGGCGGCCGAGCTCGTACGCCCCGACGCGGTCATCGACGCCGACCCGGCCGAGCAGGTGCTCAAGCTGACCGGCGGCAGGGGCGCCGACGTCGTGATCACGGCGGCGGCGTCGGGCGCGGCGCAGGAGCAGGCCGTGCGGATGGCGGCCAGGCAGGGCCGGATCAGCTTCTTCGGCGGCCTGCCCAAGGACGACCCCGTCATCGCGCTCGACTCCAACCTGGTGCACTACCGCGAGCTGACGATCGTCGGCGCGAACGGCTCCAGCCCCGCGCACAACGCCGAGGCGCTGCGGCTGGTCGCCGACGGCGCCGTGGTGGTGTCCGACCTCATCACCCATCGGCTGCCGCTGCCCCAGGTGCTCGACGGGATCGATCTCGTCAGCAGGGGCGCGGCCATCAAGGTCACCATCGAGCCCTGAAGAACGAGCGCTGACGATCGAGCGCTGACGATCGAGCGCTGACGATCGAGCGCTGACGATCGAGCGCTGAAGAACGAGCGCTGAAGAACGAGCGCTGAAGAACGAGCGCTGAAGAACGAGCACCGGTAGTCGAGCCCTGACGAACGAGCGCTGAAGAAAGCCCGTAGATCGAGCATTCAAGATCGAAGATGGAGCCTGGGAGGCTTCTCATGGCACAACGAACGGTGGCCGTGGCCTCGGCCAGCGGCCTGCACGCCCGTCCCGCCAAGCTGTTCGTCCAGGCGGCGGCGAAGCTGGGGGTGCCGGTGACGGTCCGGCTGGGTGAGAAGTCCGTGCCGGCCAAGAGCATGCTGGGGGTGCTGTCGCTGGGCGCGGTGCGCGGCTCGGAGGTCACGCTCGAAGCTGAGGGGCCCGGGGCGGAGGAGGCGCTGGACTCCCTGGCGGCGCTGCTGTCGCGCGACCTGGACGCGGAAGAGGCCCTCGATGCGTGACCCGTCCGGCCCTGACCTATCCGGCCCTGGACTGCCCGGTCCCGACCTGCCCGGCCCGGACTTCCTTGCCGGTCGGCCGGAGGCCATGAGCCCTGACGGCGGCCCGGGGGCGGTTGCCGCCGGGCGGCTCGCCGGCCTCGGCGTCAGCCAGGGCCGGGCGGCGGGCCCGATGATCCGGATGGCGGGGCCGCCGGCGCTGCCTGTCGCTGGGCGCGGTGCGCGGCTCGGAGGTCACGCTCGAAGCTGAGGGGCCCGGGGCGGAGGAGGCGCTGGACTCCCTGGCGGCGCTGCTGTCGCG
>NZ_SMKO01000354.1 GCF_004348685.1 Nonomuraea deserti
GAGACAGGGCGTGTGCCGCGTCCGGGCGACGAAGCGGCCCTGCCCGGTCAGGACGATCTCGTCCTCCTGCCCGGGGCGGGCCAGCTCGCCGAACACGCGCTCGGCGTCGGCGGCGGGGCTGCCGCCCCGGTGCACCGACACCCGCCGGACCGTCACGCGGGGCTGCTCGTTGGCCAGGGTACGGGTCGCCCCCCACACGGCCGAGGCAACCGGCGTGTCCCCGCCGCCGGGGACGGGGCAGGGCACGGCCGCGCACTCGTACGTGACCAGCCACAACGCCGCCGCTGTGGACGGCGGAAGCTGGGCGCACGCCTGAGCCACGGCGCGCACGGCGGCGATGTGGCCGGCGACCTCCTCGACGACGGCCTCGGGCGGGCGGGCCGCGCCGCCCCGAGGGTCGGCCGGGCTCTCCACCACGAGGAGGAACGTGACCGCGGCGGCGCCCTGCGGCACCCGCTCCAGCAACCGCGCCGCGTCCTCCCCGGCGTCCGCCCGCTCGACGTGGCTCTGCCCGGCGATCAGGTCCCCGAGCGCGTCGGCCAGCGCGGGCGTGCGGTCCCGCACTGGACCGTGGGACGACGTGACATCGGCGCCGCCCTTGGCGTGGCCGGCGACGACGATCCATGTCTGCGCGGCGTCGAGCGGGAGCCGCTGCGGGGCAGGGGCCGTGCCGGCCGCCGTGGCCAGCAGGAGCGAGCACTCCGCCCGGCCGGGATCGTCGTCGTCGGTCAGGTGCGCGACCTCGCGGTACCCCGCCTCGGCCAGCACCCGCGGCCAGCGCTCGGCCTCGACCAGCGGCGAGTGCGGCCGCAGCTCGCGGTCGGCGTTGCCCCAGTAGCCGGGCAGCATCCCGGCGTAGGCCGCGACGGGCGGCCGGTGGGGTTCGACCGCCAGCAACTGCCCGCCCGGCACCAGGAGCTCGGACAGGCGGGCGAGCGTGCCCGCGAGGTCAGCGGACCGGTGCAGGGCGTGGGCGGCGATCACCAGGTCGAAGGAGCCCGGTGGCAAGCCCTGCTCGGCGGGGCCGGCGTCGAGGTCGAAGCGGCGGAACTCCACGACGTCTGATCCGGCCAGCCGCCGTTGCGCCCGTGCCAGGACCACCTCGTCGACGTCGGTGACCAGGTAGCGGGTACGGTCGGCGGGCAGGATCGGCAGCAGCATGGCGGCCGTGCCGCCGGTCCCCGCGCCCACCTCCACGATGCGCAGCGGCCGGTCCGCCGGCCAGCGCGCGGCGATCTCCCCGGCCAGAGCGCGGATGAGCCGGTTGCCGTGCAGGCACAGGGGCGCGATGTCGTGCACCTGGTCCAGCAGTTCGGCGCCTCCGCCGGAATGCAGCAGCTCGGCGGGGTCGTGCTCGCCGAGCAGGACGGGGACCAGGTGCCGGACGCACAGCGCGGTCAGAGCCTGTTCGGCGGCGAACGGCGTCGCCTGCCCGAAGAACGCCGTCGCCTCGTCCTGCCTGGCCCGCCCGGCGGCTGAACCGTCGCGGTGCTGGCCGATCAGCTCGAAGCGGGCCTCGCCCGGGCGCCGGGCCAGGCCGTGCCGCTCCAGGAGCGGAAGGGCGTGCTGCACCATCGCCACGCCGCGGCCCGTCACCCCTGCACGTACCAGGTCGTTCACGCCGATCTCCCCGCCGGGCGGGCAGAGGATCTCCTCCAGGGCGGTGGCCAGGGCGGCGGCGTACGACGCCTCCGCACGGTCGGCGAAACGGCCGTGGTCCAGGGCCCGCCAGGCCGAGCGGAGGTCGGCGAGCCTGCCGGCGACGGCGTCGACGATCTCCACGGGGCCCGCCAGCGGCCATGGCGCGGCAGGCGTGTTCTCGTGCGGCAGGGCGCGCAGCTCGGTGCGGAAATGTTGCAGCGGCAGGACCGTGCTGAGCTGGGTGCGCCGCAGCCGGCATCCCTCCACCTCGACCGTGACCGCGCCGTCGGGGTCGGCCACCAGGATGTCCCAGCACACCTCGTCGTCGCCGCGCGCGCGTTCGCGTACGTACAGGACGCCCTCGGCGGCGGGGGCGCGCCACACCCGCACCGCGCCGATGGCCGAGGGCATGAAGGCGTTGCCCTGCAGCATGGTCTCCACCAGCCACGCCACGCCCGCCTGCAACGCGCTGTCCAGCAGCACCGGGTGCACGTGATATTGGCCTTCGGCCTGCGCGGGCACGCGGTAGGCGGCCAGCACCTCACCCTCTCCCAGCCGCAGACCGGTCAGGACCCGGAAGGCGGGCCCGTAGGCCATCCCGCCGCGGGCGGTGTCCCGGTAGAAGGCGTCCACGTCGGCTTCTGCGGTGATGCGGGCGCGCAGCGCGGCCAGGTCCAGCGGCGGCGGGCAGGGCCGCAGCAGCAGCCGGACACGTGCCCGGAAGTGCTCCTGCGGCGGCAGCGCCAGATCGTCGGTGCTGGTCACGACCACCGCGCCGGTCTCGGGCGTGAACGACGTCTGCGCGTACAGCGGCCGGGCGTCGGCCGACTCGGGGATCACCAGCGCCCGGGTGACGGCCGCCCGGTCGACCTCCACGGCTTCGCCGGCCTCCGGAATGGCCAGCCTGGCGGCCGACAACGCCATCTCGACGTAGCCGGTGACGGGCAGGACGGGCACGCCCCCTGCGCGGTGGTCGACCAGCCAGGGCGCCAGCGTGCGTTCGATCGGGCCGTGCCAGGTGGGGTGCGGGGCCGGCAGGCGCTCGCCCAGCAGCGGATGTTGCAGCGCTCCCGTGCCGCTGGAGTGGACCCACGTGTCGGGGCCGCCGATCCAGTAACGCTCGCGCTGCCACGGGTAGGACGGCAGGGACACGACCCGGCCAGGGCGGGGGAAATAGACGTCCCAGTCCAGCCGGCCGCCGGCGGCGATGATCTCGGCGACCGCGGTCGCCATGGCGGCGGGCTGCTCGCGGCGCAGGGTCGGCACCACGCAGGCGCGCCGGCGGGCCCGCGCGGTCATCCGGCGCAGGTAGGAGCGGAGCACCGGATGCGGCCCCACCTCGACGAAGACGTCGTGGCCGCTCGCCAGCGCGCCGTCCACGGCGTCCGCGAACCGCACCGGTTCGCGGACATTGCGCCACCAGTAGGCGGCCGTCAGCTCGCTTCCGTCCAGCGCGCGCCCCGTCACGGTGGACAGCAGCGTGATGCCGGCGGGACGGGGGCGCACCCCGTCCAGGGACCGCAGCAGCGGCTCGCGCGCGGCGTCCATGGCGGCGCTGTGGAAGGGATAGTCGAGGTCCAGGTGGCGGACGAACACGCCGTCCGCCTCCAGATCAGCGCCGAGCTGCTTGAGCTGCCCCTCCGGCCCGGCGAGCGTGACGTCGCGATCGGTGTTGACCGCTGCGACCTCCACGTCCGGATAGCGGGCCAGCACGGCGCGGGCACGCTCCTCCGGCAGCCCGACGGCGGCCATCCGGCCCGTTCCCATCGTGGCGGCCTGCGCCGAGCCGCGTGCCGCGATCACGCGCGCGGCCTGCTCCAGCGACAACGCACCGGCGGCGTAGGCGGCCGCGACCTCGCCCACGCTGTGACCCAGCACAGCCTCCGGGTGGACACCCGCCGCGCGCAACACGGCCAGCAGCCCGGCCTGCACGGCGAACAACATGGGCTGGGCGACCTCCGTCGCCGACAGCCGCCACTGCCGGGGCGGCCGCTCCATCTCGCGCAGCACCGACCAGCCCAGGTACGGCCGCAGCGCGGCGTCGACCTCCTGCACCGCCGCGCGGAAGGTCTCGTCGTCGGCCAGCAGGTCGGCGCCCATGCCCGCCCACTGCGAGCCGTTGCCGGAGAAGACGAACACCATCCGGCCGTGCTCGGCCGCGTCCACCACCGCCGCCACGCCCCGCCCATGCTCAGCG
>NZ_SMKO01000355.1 GCF_004348685.1 Nonomuraea deserti
GGCACCGGCGGCCCAGGGGTCGGGGTTGGCGTGCAAGGTGATGGGGACGGTGGGGGAGGCGCTTCTCGCGACGGCGATCAGGCGTTCGCGCAGGGAGGTGGACAGCCCGACCCGTACGGCGCGCACCTCGTCGGCCAGCCGGCCCAGAGCCTCGTCGATGGTCCTGTGCGCGGGTTCGGTGGGAAGGGCGCGGTCGATGACGGCGCGGACCTGGTCCTGGGTGTTCGGGGGGTAGCGGTCGGCGCAGGCGGTGCAGAAGCACAGTGACAGCAGGTCGGTGTCCGCGGAGGTCCAGTCGGCGCCGGATGTCTTCTCGTGGACGCTCTGGTGGCCGAAGCCCATCGGGCCGCAGGCTTCCAGGATCAGCCCGTCGGGTTCGCCCACGGTGAGGATCTCCTGCACCAGGCGCTCGCAGTATTCGATGACGTCCTCGTGCGCGGGGCACAGGGCGTACGGGTAGGGGTCGCCGAAGGCGTTGCGGACGGTCAGATCCGGGTGGGCAACTCCCAGGTGGGAGTTGTGCGTCAGCACGGTCCAGGCGTGCACCTGCAGGCCGGCTGCCTTCAGGGCGTCCCGGGCCTGGAGGTAGGCGTCCTCGGGAGTCCAGGTGGGGGAGGCGGGTACGAGACGGGACCACGATGACGGGCGGATCGGGAGGTAGAAGGCGGGGTAGGGCACGTCCAGGACGCGGTGGGCGGGGTGGTATGGCGTGGCGGCCCTGGTGGAGTGATAGCCGGCCGCCAGCGCGACCGCCTCCACGCCCAGGCCGGCGAGGCGGTCTGGGGCCGAGGGGTCGCCGACGACGTCCCACGGGTAGACGTAGGCCACGTTCACCATCGGGGCCTCCTCGCGGAGAAGGCGGGCTCGAAGCGCTGCATGTACGTCGTGTCGTCGCGGGCGCGGATCCCGCATTTCTCGTACTGCTCGCTCATGAGCGCCAGGGCGTCGCGGTCCAGTTCGACGCCCAGGCCAGGGCCTGCGGGCACGGGGACGGCTCCGGCGGTGAAGCGCAGGGCGCCAGGTGCGACCACGTCCTGGCCGTTCTGCCAGGGGGTGTGGGTGTCGCAGGCGAAGGTGAGGTTCGGGGTGGCGGCGGCCAGATGGGTCATGGCGGCCAGGCTGATCCCGAGGTGGGAGTTGGAGTGCATGGACAGTTCCAGCCCGAACGTGTCGCAGAGGGAGGCGATGTGCGAGGAACGGACCAGGCCGCCCCAGTAGTGGTGGTCGAGCAGGAGCACGCCGATCGCGCGCGAGGCGATGGCGGGCGGGAGGTGTTCGGGGGTGACCACGCACATGTTCGTGGCGAGCGGCATGGGGACGGCGGCGGCCACCTCGGCCATGCCGGGGATGCCGGGAGTGGGGTCTTCGAGATACTGCAGGGCGCCCTCGAGTTCGCGGCCCACGCGGATTGAGGTCTCCACCGTCCAGGCGGCGTTGGGGTCCAGGCGGAGTGGCACCCCGGGGAACGCCTCATGCAGGGCGCGGATGGCGGCGATCTCCTGGTCCGGGTGGTAGACACCCCCTTTGAGCTTGATGGATGCGAAGCCGTACTCCTTGATGAGCAGCCTGGCCTGCTCGACGACACCCGCCTCGTCCAAGGCCGCGCCGAAGCGGTCCGGCTCCTCGCCCGGGTGGCCCGTCCACTTGTAGAAGAGGTACGCGCTGTAGGGGACGGCGTCTCTGACCCTGCCGCCGAGCAGGTCCACGACCGGCACGCCGGCGGCCTTGCCGCGGATGTCCAGGCAGGCCACTTCGAAGGGGGAGAAGACCCGGTCGATGCTCTTCTCCTTCGTGGCGACACCGGTCAGGCCGTGCATGTCGCTGACGACGTTCCCGGTGATCGCGCTGATCCGGGCGTACATCGTGTTGGTGTCGTGCACGTCGAGGCCGATCAGGGCCTGCGCGCACTCGCGCACCTTGCCGAGGTGGCCGGAGTCCCCGTAGGTCTCTCCCAACCCGGTCAGACCTTCATCGGTGACGACCTCGACAATGGTACGGAGGGCCCACGGCTCGTGGACTCCGGCGGCGTTCAGAAGGGGCGGATCCCGGAAAGCAACAGGCGTGATGCGGATCTGCCTAATGATCATTACGACCGCCGTCCATATATGTGAACAATAGCCAGATTTGTGGACAAGTTGCCGCAACTGTAAGAATCGGGCTGAAGAAGTGTCAAGACTCCGAAGGGCCATTCGATGATCTACGGACACGACCCCAGGACAGGCGAGACCGTGGGTACCGCACTGCCCGAGACCGACAGCGCCGGGGTCGACGTGGCCGTTTCCGCCGCGGCCGCCGCCGGCGCCGCCTGGCGGGCGGCCTCCGCGGAGGAGCGGGCGCGCGCGCTCGAGGCCGTCTCCGACGCGCTCACCGCGCACGTGGACGAGCTGTGGCAGCTCGCCGACCAGGAGACCGCACTCGGAGAGGTACGGCTGCGCGGTGAGGTGGCACGTGCGGCCGGGCAGTTCCGGCTGTTCGCCCAGGTGATCAGGGACGGCGGCTACCTGGAGGCCGTCATCGACCACGCCGACGGCTCCCTGACGCCGCCGAGGCCCGACGTACGCCGGATGAAGCACGCGCTGCAGGGCGTCGTCGCCGTCTTCTCGGCCAGCAACTTCCCGTTCGCGTTCTCGGTGGCCGGGGGCGACACCGCGTCCGCGCTGGCCGCGGGGTGCCCGGTGGTCGTCAAGGCGCACCCCGGGCATCCGAACACCTCCGAGCGGGTCGCGAAGATCGTCCGTGAGGCGTTGCCGAACCCCGATCTGCTGGGGCTGGTGCAGGGCATGCAGGCGGGCATCGATCTGGTCAAGCACCCCGAGGTGGTCGCGGCCGGGTTCACCGGGTCGGTGGCCGGGGGCAAGGCGATCCAGAAACTGATCGACGAGCGGGAGGTGCCGATCCCGTTCTACGGCGAGCTGGGAAGCGTCAACCCCGTGGTCGTGCTGCCGTCGGCGCCCGCCAAGGAGGTGGCCACGGGGTTCGCCGGGTCGCTGACGCTGGGCGTCGGGCAGTTCTGCACGAATCCCGGGCTCATGTTCGTGCCGAACGACGACGAGCTGCGGCAGGCTCTCGTGGAGGCCGTTGAGGGGACCAGCGGCGGCACCATGCTGGCCGAGCGCATCAGGAACGGCTATCTCGGCGGCGTCGAGCGGCTGGGCGGGCTGCGGCTGCTGGCCGAGGGCAAGCCCGGTGAGGGGAACTGGGCGGTCACGCCCAAGGTGTTCACCACCGATCTCGACACGTTCGCGGAGAAGCTCCCGCACATCGCCGAGGAGTGCTTCGGGCCGGCGGCGATCGTGGTGACCTATCGGGATATTTCCGATCTGCCGCCGGTCATCGAGCGGCTCGAAGGGTCGCTCACCGCGACCGTTCACAGCACCGACCCCGCCGAGGCGGGCGACGTCGTCGAGGTGCTCGGCAAGAAGGCGGGCCGCCTCATCTGGAACGGATGGCCGACCGGGGTGGCCGTGTGCTGGGCGATGCATCACGGTGGTCCGTGGCCCGCGTCGACGTCGGCGTTCACGTCCGTCGGCGCCACGGCCATCGATCGGTGGCTGGCGCCCACGGCGTACCAGGACTGGCCTGAGGCACTGCTGCCGGACGAGCTCAAGGACGCCAACCCGCTGTCCATTCCGCGCCGGGTGGACGGTCGGCTGCAGGGGTGAGTACCCGGAGGTGACCAGGGACGTGGGGCGGGCCGCTAGATCGCTGATGTGAAATTCGGTGATCGGCTGCGGGCGTGACGAAGGGCGTCCATGGTCGGTGTGTGAAGACTGACTTGGACGCCCTTCTGACCGCACTCTATGTGCATCTGGACGATCACGTGA
>NZ_SMKO01000356.1 GCF_004348685.1 Nonomuraea deserti
CGCCGACCCCGCCGACCCCGCCGGCCCTGCCGGCCTGCCGGAGACCGCCCGCCACCTGCTGGGCCTGGTGATGCGGGAGGCCACCACCAACGTGCTGCGCCACAGCCGGGCACGGCACGCCGAGGTCGGCTACCGGGTCACCGGCGACCTGGCCCAGCTGCGCGTCGGCAACGACGGCGCCTGCGGCCCGCCCGGCTCCGGCACGGGCCTGACCGTCCTGGCCGAGCGGCTCGCCGCGGCCGGAGGCGAGCTGACCTGGGAACACGTCGGCGACCGGTTCACCGTGACGGCCACGCTGCCGGTGGACGGCCACGCACCACGTACGCGAGACTCGGGGGCGTGATGATCCGGCTGCTGATCGCCGACGACGAGGACCTGATCAGGGGCGCGCTGGCGGCGTTGCTGAGCCTGGAGGAGGACCTCGAGGTGGCCGCCGAGGCGGCCACCTCGACCGACGCGGTACGCCTGGCGCGCGAGCACCGGCCCGACATCGCTGTGCTCGACCTGGAGATGCCCCCGGCCGACGGGCTGCGCGCGGCCGGGGAGATCCGGGCCGAGCTCCCCACCAAGATCATCCTGGTCACGAGACACGCCCGCCCCGGCGTGCTGCGACGGGCCCTGTCGGCGGGGGTGAGCGGGTTCGTGCCCAAGACGACGCCCGCGGCCCGGCTGGCCGAGATCATCCGTGATGTGGCGGCCGGGCGCCGCTACGTCGACCCCGACATCGCCGCCTCCGCCCTGACCGAGGACGACTGCCCGCTCACCGGCCGCGAACTGGAGGTGCTGCGCGCCTCCCGCTCGGGCGCCTCCGTCAAGGAGATCGCCGCCCAGGTCCACCTCGCGCCGGGGACCGTGCGCAACTACCTGTCGGGAGCCATGGCCAAGCTGGGCGTCACCTCCCGCCACGCGGCCGCCCACCGCGCCTGGGAGGAGGGCTGGATCTAGTGCTGACCGGAACCCCTGCCGGTTGGATGGGGTGATCACGTTCGATAGGTGGACGTGCTGTGGGGCGTCAACCACCGGCGCAAGGGCATCGACCACACCTGGGCCGCCCTCCGCTCCATCTGATCCATCTGCGCCGCCCGCCCGGACGGCGCCCCCAGCCACGTGATCCTGGACAACCTGTCGGCGCACAGGAAGTCGAAGCCGCACCGTCACGAGCGCGGTCACCGAGGACGCGTCCCCAAGTGCTGAGAAAGGCGCAGTAGGTAGCCGTCCGGGTCCTGCACCGCGAACTGGCGCACGCCCACGGCGTCGGCTGTCCGCCCGTACCAGCGCTCTTCCAACGGCAGCCACATCTCGTAGCCGGCAGCAAGCAGTGTGGCGTGAACCTGGTCTACGTCATCCACTTCGACAGTGAGATTGATCCCCCGCCCGTAGGGATGGACCAGTTCCGCGCGCGGGTAGAGACGGTCCCGGCTCAACGGCTGCTCCAGCATCAAGTCCGCCCCGTCACGTTCAAGGTAGGCAAATCGCTCCTGGGGCCGCTCGTAGCGAACCCTGAAGCCCAGCAGGCGATAGAAGACCAGACTGGCCTGGATGTCGGAACAGATCAGTTCAGGGACAAGGAGCGACACCTCGTCACTCTGGCAGTCACCGAACACTGCAGCACATCTCATCGGCATACCGAAAGAACCTCGGGCAGCCCCTCGACCCGGTGATCGTCTCCGGTCACAACATCAGCTGCAGGTGAGCGCCGTCTCCGGCGCGTTGACGGCGGCGGAGAACGCGACCTGTTCTTCGGCGCTCCCGCGCTCGCCTTCACCACGCACGCGGCCGCAGGCACGTCAGGCCGCTACCGAAGATGCCGGCGCGCCCGGACGATGCGGAGGTGAAGTGGGTGATCAAGGACGTGTCCGAACCGGACAAGCAACGAGGTCTCCGGTAGAGGGCGGCATCCCCCTAGCGCCTGCCGCTCACCCCCTCGTGGCGGTCCAGCTCCGCGAGCAGCCGTCGGAGGAAGTCCCGCGCCGCGCTGATCTCTTCATCGGCGAGGGCTGCGAACAGCTCCCGGTGCAGGGCCGAAGCCCGAGCCGTGACTCGGGCGAGCGCCTCCCGGCCGCTCAGGGTGAGCGTCAGCAGCGGGGAGCCGCGGTGATCGGGATTGGGCTCGTAGGCAGCGTGCCCGAGAGCGACGAGATCATTCGCGACGCGTTGCACGTTCTGCCGGCTGACGCCGAGGCGGCGCGCGGCCTGCGGCACGGTCAGGGCTTCTTCCGAGGCCACGCTGAGGACCTGCCATCGAGCCTGAGTGAGGCCTTGCGATTGCGCCGTGTGCTCTCCCAGGCGGCGCAGCGCCCCAGCGGCCTCGAACACAT
This sequence comes from Nonomuraea deserti, assembly GCF_004348685.1. Lineage (GTDB taxonomy): Bacteria > Actinomycetota > Actinomycetes > Streptosporangiales > Streptosporangiaceae > Nonomuraea > Nonomuraea deserti. Next base: position 2,319 of record NZ_SMKO01000356.1, read on the forward strand.
CGGCCACGAGCAGAGCTGTCTCATCGGACACGACCTTCTCCTTTGACAACACATTGTCTGTATGGAAATATGTTGCCAGTTTACTTCACCTTCTCGTCACAGGAGAACGACCATGCCCAGGCCGGACTTGTATCGGAACGTTCACATGGGGCAGCGGGCGCGGCTCTTCGTCCTCGTCGTCGAGCTCGGTGCCGCCGACGCCGCGGATTCTGGCGCCCTCGCACGATTGGCGGACCGCTGCCTGTCCATGACGCAGGAGCTCCGCGAGCATGCCGACCACGAGGACACCTTCATCCACCCGCTCTTGCGAGACCGGGCGCCCGCGGCGGCCGAAGCCCTGGACGCGGAGCATGCACGGCTCGACGCGGCCTTGGCCGCGCTGGACGAGCGGGCGCGCGAGCTGCCGAAGGCCCCCGTGGGCTCTCTCCCGGAGGCGCAGCACGGCCTCTACCTGGTCCTGAATGAGCTCATCAGTGCGTACCTGGCACACCTGCACGCCGAAGAGACCGTCGCGATGCCGGCCCTGTGGGACCACTGCACCGACGATGAACTCGGCACGGTATTCGGCGCCTTCCGTGCCTCACGCACTCCCGAGGAGAGCCTCACCGACCTCCACAGGATGCTGCCCGCTCTACCCCCCGCCGTACGGGCGGGCATCGTGCGCACCGTACTGGCCGCCGGCGCGGACGCCGAAGCCGGCCGTACCCTCTCGGCCATCTCCACGACGCTCAGCACCGAGCAGCGCACGCGGCTCTACGAGGACCTCGGAGCAGCGCAGGCGTGGGCCGCAGGGGAGGGCGCAGCGCCACGCGCGTCCTGACCAACCGGCCGAAGTACGCGCCCGGCACCCTCATCTGCCGGGCGACGAAGGCCACCACCTCGTCCGGGAACTCCGCCCGCCCCCGGCGGGACGTGCTCGACGACCGCTGCCCCGGCGCCGCCCGAGACGGGCTCCGCGCTACGGGTGGGCCGCCAGACGGGCTGATCTTCAGAAGGCGCCGGTGGAGGGCGGGCCGTCGAGGCTGACGGCGTGCTGGTCGACAGGGCCGTCGAGGCAGGCGTCGAGGCCAGTACGGTGCCGTCCGCGTACCGGAGGTCATCTTGTTGCCGACGACGATACGACCACAGCCTGTATCGCCACCCCCTGGGGAGTCTCCGCGGCCCCGTGCGCCCTCGACGATGCCCGTGGGCTCGTCGAGGTCGAAGGCGATGAAGCCGCCGCACGAGCCCTTTCACGGAGGGCGGCCGGCCCGCGGCGACAAGGGATCGCGGGGCAGCGTCGCAACTGCCCAGGACGGCGAATCAGGCCGATGACGGGTGTCGCCCGCCGCCCTGGACGGCACCCAGAGGGAGCCGGCGCCGGTCAGGCCGTTGCCTGCTCCCGCCTCCACTGCTGATCGGCCCAGGCGGGATCCAGCGGGGTGCAGGCGATGTGGTTGGTGTAGTTCGACAGCGTCTTCATGCCGACGCCGAGCACGATGTCCAGCA
>NZ_SMKO01000357.1 GCF_004348685.1 Nonomuraea deserti
CCCCCGTGGGGTGGGACGCCGCCGGTCGCGAAGGCGGCAACCCCGGACACCCGCCGTCCCCGCAACGGGGCCCGCACCGTGACGATCACGGCGTCCGCCGCGGTGGTCGTGGCGGCCGGCGTGCTGGAGTCCTCAGGTCCGGTGCCACCCGCCTCCATGCCATCGGGCCCGCTACCGCCGGGCCCGCTCTCGCCAGGGACACCGTCCGGAGCCGTGCCATCAGGACCGTCGCCGTCCGAGGCGGTGCCGCCCGGACTGTCGCCGAGTGGGGTGGCGCCGTCCGGGTGGGTGGTGTCAAGGTCGTCGTCGTCCGAGGCGGTGCAGTCCGGGCTGTCGCCAAGTGGAGCGGCGCCGTCCGGGCAGTCGCCGTCGGGGCCGCATCCGTCGGGACCATGGGCACCGCAGGCGATGGCCGGTGGTGCCGGTACCGTGCCGCCCGGTTACGGTGGGGCGCCACACCCGCCCCCGTGGGGTGGGACGCCGCCGGTCGCGAAGGCGGCAACCCCGGACACCCGCCGTCCCCGCAACGGGGCCCGCACCGTGACGATCACGGCGTCCGCCGCGGTGGTCGTGGCGGCCGGCGTGCTGGTGTGGCAGTCGCTCCCGTCACTTGCGCCGGCCGACCCCGATGATTCGCGCCCGCTCGGGAACAGTCCCGTGACCGAGCCCGCCGGCCGGGGGCCGTCCGCCGGCGAGCCCTCCGGGCGGGTGCCCAGCCAGGAGCCCTCCGGCAGCGAGTCTCCAGGCAGCGACCCTTACGGCCGCCGGTCCACCGCCTCCGGGTCCCCGAGCGCGAGCACGCCCGGCCCGACCGGGAACCTGCTCACACCCGCCGGTGTCCGCGCCATGATCGCCAAGGTCAAGCCCGTCATCGGCGGGACCAAGGTGGTCAAGATGGTTGTATATCCGGAATACGCCTCCATCGACGTGCCGGTTAAGGACGACCCGGAGATCTACCACAGCTTCTCCTACCGCGACGGCGAGATCACCCGGTCACCCATGGGCGGCAAGGTGCGCGGCCGCACGGTGGACCTGTCCACGTACAACTGGGACGCCCTGCCCGCGCTGATCAGGAAGGCGACCAAGGACCTGGGCGTGCCCAAGCCCACCTCGCGCTACATGATCGTGGACCCCGACTACGGGTTCGACGGCATCCGGCAGGCGCTGCTCGTCTACGCGTCCGACGGGATCCGGTCCGGCTACCTCGTCGCCGACCGGAAGGGCAAGGTGCTCAGGATGTTCCCTGACTAGCCGAAGGCCGCGCGCTCGCGCCTGGCGTACCGGCCCCTGACCAGGGCGACCAGCACCCGCAGCGGCGCGCCGGCGCCCGCCAGCAGCCGTTCCGCCTCGTCCTCGGTGGCGTGGCGCAACAGCCACGGCGCCGTGAACGTCAGCTGCGCGAACGACGCCCGCTTGGCGACCTGCTTCTCCGTCCAGGCGTAGGCCTCGTGGGGCACGAACCTGGAGATGATCGGGAAGAGGTCGGACTCCTCCTCCGCGATGTGCTCGTCCAGGAAGCCGAGCAGCTCGGCCAGGGCGCGCCGCAGCACGTGGCGGTCGCCGTGCAGCGCGGCGCGGCAGCGGTCGAGCACGGGGCCGAGCGCCTGGTGATCGTCGGTGTACGGGCTGAGGTCCACGGCGTGTCCGGCCGTGCGCTCCACGATCGGCCACAACAGGTCGTCCTCGTTGGCGTGGTGGTGGTGCACCTCGGTCAGGACCGAGGCCGCGTACGCGCGGGCGGCCTGGCTCCTGCCGCCGGCGAGCGGGGCGGTACCGCCCAGCACTTCGATGAGCCGCCGCAGGTCGGCGAGCATGGCGCGGTGGATGACGTACATCGAGGTGAGGTCGGGTTCGCGCTCCCCGTCCTGGCGGGGGGAGACGGCTGGGATTCGCACAGTGTCCATGCGGCCAGCATGGGCGGGACCGCTTTGCGTTCTCTGGTCGCCGACTTGTCGTCGTGTCAGCAGATGTCTCTGTAGCCGCTCTCCGGGATCAGGCGGCTCCACTCCGCCCTGCTCAGCGGGCCGTCGGCCCTGGCGCACACCTCCTGTGCCGTGAGCGCGGGATCGACCGGGGTTTCGCGTACGGTGCCGTCGAGCGCCACCCCGCGCAGCCGACTGCCGTCCTGGCTGAACGCCGGTCCGGCGGCCCAGGATCCGACCTCGCCGAGCTCGCGCAGCGTGCGCACGTCCCAGAGCGACGTGCGGGCGGCGTCGACCGCCAGCAGGTCGCCCTTCGGCGAGAAGCGCAACTCGTCCACGGGTGTCGTGCCGGTGCCGATCGTGCCGCGCGGCTCGCGTTCGTGCACGTCCCAGAGCAGCACCCGGCCGCCGTCCAGCCCGAACGCCAGCGTGCGGCCGTCGGGGGAGAAGGCGAGCGCGGTGGGCGTGGTCCGGGCGCTCTCCGCCGCCGCGAGGTCCAGCGGGGTGATCCCGCCGGTACGGAGGTCAAGCAGGTTGGCGCCCGCGGCCAGCGTCGAGCCGTCGGGGCTGAAGGCCAGGGCCAGGTCTCCCGCGCCCTCGTACACCTTGATCCGCCGCCCCTCGCGCACGTCCCACGTCTCCAGGGTGCCGCCGCGGGCGGTGGCCAGCGTGCCGCCGTCGGGGGAGAGCGCCACGGCGAGTACGTCGCCGCCCGCGTCGATGGAGGCCACCTGCCTGGCGCCGGCCACCTCCCACACGGTCACCGGGTCGCCCGTGACGGCGAGCAGCCGCCCGCCCGCGTCGAAGGACAGGTCGCCGGCGGCGGCGATCCGGCCGAGCGTCCTGCCCGCGACGGTGTCGGTGAGCTCGATCGTGTCGCCGACCTCCTTGGCCGCGAACCGGCCGTTGCCGCTGAAGGTGGCGGTGTGGCCCGCGTCGGAGGGGGCGGGCAGGCCCGCGACGTCCAGCGAGACGACCGAGCCGGTGCCGCTCAGGTAGCGCAGGGTGCGCCCGTCGGCGGAGAACGCCAGGCCCTGCCCGGGGGCCTTGAGGGGGTAGGAGCCGGACACGCGGCGTTCGGCCACGTTCCAGACCCGCACCTCGCCGGCGCCCGGCAGCGCCAGCAGGCGGCCGTCCGGGCTGAACACGGGCGGCCCGTCCAGCGCGCCGTCCACCGTGCCCAGGGTCAGGGTGCCGGTCTCGGTGGGCGCCCGCTGCTCCTCCGCACGGAACATCTCCGCGCCGTTCTCGGGGCTGGGACTCTTGATCCCGTCCACACCGCCGGGCCTATGGCCCTCCTCGCCGGGCACCTCCACCTGCGAGAACCGTGCCCCGTCCCCATCCGGTCGCACTGCCGCGCCGGTGCTCTCGGTGTCCCCGCCGGGCCGAGCCGCCGAGCTCGGCTCGCCGTCCTCGCCGGGCCGTTGCGCCGCGGGGGTCTGCGCCCCGCGGTCGCCTGGTCGCTCCGCCGCGGGGGTATGGGCCCCGCGGTCGCCAGGTCGCTCCGCCCCCGAGGTCCGCGTCCCGCCATCGCCGCGCCCGTCCGCCGCGGAGGTCCGTACGTCTGAAGAGCCCGTTCCGGAGGATTGTGGAGAGCCGGCGCCGGCGGGCCGGGCGGCGCGCGCGCCGGGAAAGGTCGCCCCAGCGGGGCGGGCGCCGGAGGTCACCACGGAGGGCGTGCCGTTCCCGCGGGCGAGGGCCGCGGTGGAGGGACGGGGCCCGCTCGGAGGCTGCGTGGTGGACGACGGCCGCCCGGCGGGGCGTGGACCGCCGCCGGGAAGGGCGGCGGTGGAGGGACGCTCACCGCCCGCGGCCGGCGGGTTCTCGACCGAGGAGGGCGGGGTGGAGGCCGTGCCGG
>NZ_SMKO01000358.1 GCF_004348685.1 Nonomuraea deserti
GGGCGGGCATGCCGAGATGGTCGGCGACCGCGATGGTGTCGAAGCCGAGCGCCTCGGCTTTCTTGCACTTCTCGACCCAGGCGCGCCGGGTGGCGGAGATGTGCAGGGCGACCCCGAAGCGGAACATCACTTCGCCTCGGAAATCGTCACCGGGCCGGTGATGGTGTCGAGTTCCTCGACCTCGAAGTCGGACAGGCTCAGCCGGATGTCAGCGGCTGCCTGACTCGCCCGGCGCCAGTGGTGTTCGCTCTGGAACAGGGTGACGGTGGTGACCGTGCCGTCGCCCGAGTCGATGGTCTGGCAGCTGACGATGCCGCCGGGATCCTGACCGGCGCCTTGGCGGCGTCACCGGTGAGCTGGCCGGCGAACTGCCGCTCGACCCGGCTCATCAGGGCTTCGACGGTGCCCTTGCCCATCCGGTAGCGGCGTATGAACGCGTACATCATGCTCCTTGTCACTCATTAAGTCCTCATATCAGGACTTGAAAGTCTTTGAGAGAGGATATAGCGTCGGCGGCGAGGAGAAAAGATGCAACGGACAGGACGGCGGCCGGGGATCTCGACCACCAGGGAGCAGATCGTGGCGGCCGCGGCCGCGTCGTTCAGCTCACTCGGCTATGACGGCACGAGCATGCGCCAGGTTGCCGCGGACGCCGGAGCCGACCGGGCAGACCCGCGAGTTCTGGCCCACGACATGCTCGGCAGCCTCACCCGGAAACTCGGGTGGACCCTCCCGAGCTACGGGCGGCGCTCGCCGCCGCCCAGCTGGTCGGGCTCATCATCGCCCGCTACGCCGTGAAGGTGACGCGCTGGTCTCCTCCTCACCCGACGTGGCCCGCTGGGTCGCGCCGACGTTGCAGCGCTACCTGACAGGGCGGGCTCCCCAACCCTGAGGAGGTTCACATGTACGCGATCGTGCGACATTACAACGCGAGCTCCGGCTCGATCGAGGAGATGGTCGAGCAGGTGGACCGCGAGTTCGCCGATCGCATCCCCGAACAGGTCGGTTCGATCCTCTACACCGCGGTCCACACCGGCGACGGGACCGCGATGACGATCACCATGTTTGCCGACACCGCCACCGCGAACCGCTCGGAGCAGACGGTCGCGCAGGTCCAGCAGGCCCTGGCGGCGCGGTTCGGGGTGAGCGAGACCGCGGTGCATCGCGGTGAGGTGCTGGTGAGCAGAGCTTCGCAAGCTGTCGCCGAGACCGTTCGATTCACGAGGTAGCAGAGAGGAATGTCTGATGGTTGATCTTCCGAGTGGTCCGCTGGCCGAGGTGGACCTCGAATTTCAGAAGATGGCGCTGGAGACCGGCGGGTTCACGTTCGAGCTGGCGGGCACGAGCGTGCGGGAGAAGTTGCTGCAGGTCACGGCGCACGACATCTGCCGCGGCCATCTCGGGCTGGCCTTCACCATGCACATCACGGCCCTTGACATGCACGGCGTCCCGTACGCCGACATGCTCGCCCTGATCAGGTTCGTCGCCCCCTACGCCGGCTACCCGGCGGCGGCCGACGCGTTGAGCCGAGTAGCGCAGGCTGCGGCCGAGCGAGGGCTGGACACCACACCGCAGCCGAGCCAGGTGGCCGAGAGTTCGCCGGGCGCCGCCTGGCCGGTGGACGATCCGTGGCTGGCCGAATTTCTGGTCTCGCGTACCGGGCGGGCCTGGTCGGAGGAGCGGCTGAGCGGGCGCGAGCGCGCCTTCGTCGCGCTGACCGCGCACATCGCCCGCAGCGCCTTCGGTGAGTCGTATCGCAAGCACGTCGCGCTGGCCCTGCAGTTCGCCGGACCGGAGGAGGTCCGCGACGCCGTGCGCTTCACCGCCGAGCTGAGCGTGATCGACGCGGCCGACGCGCTGGAGGCGCTGGAGAACGCATTGGCGGCGGCGTGAGCTCCGAGGTGGCCCGGCTGGCCTTCTTCGCCGGCGCGTGGGAAGGGCACGGGAAGTTTCTCGACACCGGGATCGCGCAGCCGGTCCTGCGGGTGGAGGGAGCCTTCCGGCACCGCGGGCACTGGCTGGAGCAGCGCTTCTCCTGGATCGAGCAGGGCGAGGGCCTCGACGTCCTGGAGGCGACACGGCTGTGGGGGTATGACGCCGCGGAGCGGCGCTTCGTCTCCGAATGGTTCGACAGCCGAGGCCGCCGGGCCACCGTCACCTCGCCGGGCTGGACAGGGGACCGGCTGGTGGCCGAGGCGGTGATCCTCGACGGAGGCCACCGCGTCCAGGCCCGCGAGACATTCGTCAGGGTCGGTGACGACGAGTGGCGGCACCTCGCCGAGGCGGACACCGGTCAGGGCTGGACCCTGATCGAGGAGCAGACACTGCGGCGCGTGGGCTGAGGAGGACGGCGTATGGACGCGACCACCTGCTGCATCGCGGGCGGCGGACCGGCGGGCATGGTGCTGGGGCTGCTGCTGGCCAGGGCGGGCGTCGAGGTGACGGTGCTGGAGAAGCACGGGGACTTCCTGCGCGACTTCCGCGGCGACACGGTGCACCCGACCACCCTGGAACTGCTGGACGACCTGGGCCTCGGCGACCGGTTCGAGCGGCTGCCGCAGAACCGTCTCGACGAGGTGCTGGTGCCGGTCGGCGGCGGGATCCAGCGGGTGGGCGACCTGGCGGCGCTGCCGGGCAGGTACAACTACATCGCGATGGCCCGCAATGGGACCTGCTCGACCTGCTCGCCGGCGCCGCCGCCGGACATCCCACGTTCAGCCTGCGGATGAACACCGAGGCCACCGGCCTGTTCATGGACGGGGAAGGGTGACGGGCGTCGAATACCGCTCGAGCGACGGTGAGACGGGACGGATCTGCGCCCACCTCACCGTCGTCTGCGACGGCCGCTGGTCGGTGCTGCGCCGGGCGGCACGGCTGTCGGCCAGGCAGTGGCCGGTCCCGATGGACGTGTGGTGGTTCAAGATCCCCCGCTGGGAACACGAACCCAAGACCATGGCCGTGATCAGCAGGCCGCGCCTGTTGCAAGGTCATCTGCTCCACCAACGCGATCCCAGAGCGTCAACGCCCGCATCCGCAAGGTGGTGCGTGCCCGAGGCCACTTCCCGAACGAGACCGCGGCCCTGGAGTGTGTGTTCATGGCCTTGATCAGAAGATGGCGCTGGAGACGGGCGGGGTCACGTTCGGGCTGGCGGGCACCAGCGTGCGGGAGAAGCTGCTGCAGGTCACCGCGCACGATATTTGCCGCGGCCATCTCGGGCAAGCCTCCACGCCCGGTGGCCGAGGCTGCTCCTTCCCACGCTGGCTGCCCGGCCACCTGGCCGGCTTCGCCAACCCCGAGCACGCCAGGGCGATCCGGCTCTTCGCAACCTGGCGCGGGCCTCCCGCCCTCCGGGACCGAGCCGAGCAAAGCCACATTACGTCGAGCGTCCGCCGCGCCGCCGGCGAGCAGGTCACCTATGCGACTGCGTTCCTTCACTGGCTCGACAAGCGCGACTGCACGCTGACCTCCTGCCGCCAAGGCCGCGCGCGGGCGGAGCGGCTGACGCGCGGCGTCGCCCGCGCCGTCAGTCCGGGCGGGCCTCGTCGAGGTGGTCGGGGACGAGCGGCAGCAGCACCCTCTCGTAGAGGCTGCGCAGCTGGTCGGCGTCGACGGGCGGGGAGACGACCGTCGCTCCGACCGCGAGCAGGTAGGGCAGCAGAGCAGCGGTCCTGGCTTCCTCGTCACTGCTGACGGCGGGCCGC
>NZ_SMKO01000359.1 GCF_004348685.1 Nonomuraea deserti
CCCCCGAACGCCGTCCTGCGCCCCCTCGCGCGCCCCGCCCTGGGAGCCGGCCTGGGAGCCGACCTGGGAGCCGGCCTGCGAGCCGGCCTGCGAGCCGGCCTGCGAGCCGGACTGAGGGCCGCCCTGGGAGCGGTCGTAAGGGCCGGCCTGAGGGCCGTCGTAAGGGCCGCCCAGAGGGCCGCCATCGTGAGGGCCGCCCTGGGGATCGTCGGGATGGGGCGCACGGTGCTGGGCGAGCGCGGCCGACGGCCCGCCGGCCGCGGGATCGGCGTGCTGAGGCGGCCCACCCGGCCCGGCGGCATGAGACGCGGCGACCGCTGCCGCCCCGGCGCCCGCGGCGGACTGAGCGGCACCAGAGGCGCCCTGAGGCGGCGATCCAGCCGGAGGACCGCCGTACGGCGACGGCTGGTCGTACGGGGACGGCTGATCGTAGGGGGATGGCTGGTCGTACGGGGACGGCGGCTGCTGGTCGGCGGAAGACTGGACGGCCGGCAGCGGCTGCGTGAGGCCCTCCTGCGGCTCACGGTAGGCGGGAGGCCAGACCTGCTGGTCCGGATACCGATGCCGGGCCCGGCTCTTGGGCATGCCAGGAGCACCCGCCATGCCATGCCGTGGGGACGCCGCCTGTCCCTGCGCCCCCCGCGCGGCACCCTGGCCCGGACGCACGCCCTGCTCGGGACGCACGCCCTGCTCGGGACGCACGCCCTGCTCGGGACGTACGCCCTGCTCGGGACGCACGCCCTGCTCGGACACGCCACCGCCCTGTCCGGCGTGCCCGCCTGCCCCGAATACCGAACCCTGGCCAGGCGGTTCCTCTCCGAAGGGAGAACCCTGGCCGGGTTCCTGCCCGTGGGGGGAGCCGGGACCAGGCGATTCCTGCCCGTAGGGAGAGCTGGGGCCGGGCGGTTCCTGCCCGAAAGGAGAACCCTGGCCGGGATCCTGCCGATAGGGGGAGCCGTGGCCAGGTGGTTCCTGTCCGTAGGGGGAGCCGGGGCCGGGCGGTTCCTGTCCGAAAAGGGACCCCCGGCCGGGCGGTTCCTGTCCGTAAGGGGAGCCGAGGCCGGGCGGCATCACCTGCCCCTGGGGTGGCGTGCCGTAGCCGGACGGCGGTGCCTCGTGGCTGCGACGCCCGCCGCGGCGGGCGGGCCTCTCATGGCCCGGCGGCACCTCGCCCGCCGACGGCAGCCGCGGCACGGCTGCGGTCTCGCCGTCAGGGGCCGCCTGCACCCTGGGTACGGGGGCGGTCTCGGGAGCCGGGCCCGACGGGATCCTCGGTACGGGCGCCGTCTCCTCGGGGCTGCGGCGTACGCCCTCGCCCGAAGTGAGATCGGGATACATGCCCTCTTCGAGCGGTATCACCTGCCCGGGGGGAAAGGTACGGCCCGAGTGGGTGCCGAGCCCCTCCGGGGTCGTCTGGCTAGGGGGAGGCGGCGGCGGGTCCTCTTCGCGGCGCCGGTCGTTCCTGGGGGCGAACCAGTCACGCTCGTCGTTCGTACTCATCAAATGCCTCCGAGGAGACCCCTGCCTTCAGGCGGGGGAGGAATCGGACCCCTGCGGAGCAGGATAGGGGTAGCCGATTCGCCGCCAGGCGAACCGGCGTCAAAACGCCGCATGACACCGCACGGTTCGGTAGTGTGTTCGACGGTGGCGACAACCAAGCCACCGGACGAACGATCAGAAGCACCCTCGCCGCAGGGCTCGCGGAGAGGTGAAACGCCTGTGGAGCTGGTGTAAGACCTCAACGAGAGTTCCTTTCTCGGGCGGGCGACCGGCGGTGAAGCAGGAAGGCCAGTCGGCGACGGCTGGAGTTCCGGTTCCTTCAAGACCGGGAGGATGTCAACCTGCGCTCACTTCTTAGCCATCGAGTAGACGTCCTGAGGCGAGGCGGCGAGCTTGCGCGCGGCCTCCTCGTCCAGGCCGAGGTCCACCTCGACCTCCGGCTGGTACGACTCCACGATGAAGGCCTGCGGCATCCCGAACACGACCCGCGCTCCCGGCAGCGCCGACGCGGGCACCTCGAAGAAGTACCGGCCGCTGACCCAGATGTCCGGCTGCACCCAGACGTTCGACAGGGTCTGCGAGCTGTCCACCCTGTCGGTGGCGCTGAACTTCTTGCCGTCCTCGGTCATGAGCACGGGCTGGCCCAGCTTGTACGGCTTGAGGCTGGACTTGGCCGAGGCGTTGACGACGAGGAAGAGGTGGTCGGTGCCGATGGTCTTGTCGGTGACGCTCGTGATCGACTTGGCGGTGAGGTACGAGTCGACCCGCACGGTGAACCGTTTGGCGTCCACGTCCTCGCCTTTGTCGCCCACGTAGGTGAGCGGCAGGCTCTGTTCGCCCTCGTCGAGGTACATGGTCTGCAGCAGGACGGCGGCCCCGGCCAGCGCGAGCCCGGCGACGGCGCTGAGCAGCCGCGAGGAGTTGGCGGGGCGGCGTCCGGCTCGCCGGCCGCGGCGGGCGGGCGCCACGGATGATCTTTGCTGCGTGGCGGTCACACTGCGTCACCTTCCTTGACCGACAGGGTCACCCGGGCTTTGATCTCGGGAAGCCACTTGTCGCCTACTTCGGTGGCGACCATCTTCCAGCGGGGGGTGACGTTGTTCCAGTCGGATTCCCACTCGAAGGCGGCCACGTCGAGGGTGATCTTCTCCGGCGGCTGGTCGGTGTCCTTGAGCTGGTAGCGCAGGATGACCTGGCTGGTGACCCCGGGGTGGAGCTGGCGGGTCTCGCCTCCCTTGCTCCGGGCGAAGACGCTGGGGCCGGCGTCCTTGGGGAAGGCCGGGGCGATCTTGACGAGCGAGCCGGCGAAGGACGCGAGGGTGAAGGCGGATTCGATCTTCTGGGGCGGGCTGCCGACCGAGGCGGTCTGGTCGCCGTTGTTCTTGACGTCGAAGACCACGTCCACGAACCGCTTGTCCTCTTCGAACCGCGTCTGGGCACGCTCCACCGTCACGCGCGACTCGACGACCTTGGTGGTGAACTGGCCCTGGTCGATCACCGCGCCCGGGCCCAGCGCCTCCGGCTCTTCCGGGGCCTCGCGGAGACCGCCCAGCAGGGCGGTGATGCCGACGACCGTGAAGGCCGTCAGGGCGAGTGCGGGCACCACTACGGGGCGTCTGGGCCTGTCACTGCTGCCGCCGGAGGGTTCCGTCATGGATAAGGATGGTAATAGGTCTCGCTTGTCTCATCTGCCGCAATGCTCCCATCGGACTGGTCGAATTGCCGAGAAACCCTGCCACTACGGGGGTTGTAACTCATACGCTGGCACGGAACGGAAAGGGCTGACCCCAACTCCTAATGACATATCGGCGGCCGGAGGGTCACGTGGCGGACGTGCATCCCGAGCATGCCCAGCTCCAGGCGGACCGCATCTACCTGGGCTGGCAGTACATCCTGCTGCAT
>NZ_SMKO01000035.1 GCF_004348685.1 Nonomuraea deserti
CCACACCCCGTCCCGCCCCGGTGAGACCGCGTAACCGAACCTCCCGGCGCGCGCCATATCTGTGACAAGTGCGGTCGTGGTTCCTGGAGGGCCCGCCGGCCCGTGACGAAACTGAGCGCCATGAGATCGACGATGAGAGCACTACTCGCAGGGACGGCGCTGACCTGCTTGACGGGCACGGTCGCGATGAGCCCGGCGCACGCGGCCACCGGGCGTGTGGAGTCCGACGGAGGTGGCGAGACCTTCAGGTACGCCTACGCCGCGTGCCAGCCCGAGAGGGAGTACGAGCCGTCGCGGAGGATCGCCACGTTCGACAACCAGCCACTCGACGGCTGCCAGGTGGTCCTGACCAACCAGGCGGGCGAGAGCACGGTGTTGTGCGAGGGCCGGGGAAGGGTGCCGGCCGGATTCCGTAGATCGCCGCAGGTGAGCGTCCAGCCCGGCACTGCCCCGGAGTGTGTTGGGTCGTAGCTTTCGGCCAGGCCTTCCCGGCTGAGCTTCCTGCAACCGGTGAAACCCGGTCGAGGGTGCCGTGAAACCGCCGCCGCCGAGAGTGAGGTCATGAGCATCACAGAACTCGGACGCACCGACGGCGGCCCGGCCCCCGGCGTGGGCACCGATCCGGCCGTACGCACGGAAGGGCTGGTCAAGACGTTCGGCGAGCACCGTGCCGTCGACGGGATCGACCTGAACGTACGCGCCGGTGAGATCTTCGGCGTCCTCGGCCCGAACGGCGCGGGCAAGACCACCACGCTACGGATGCTGGCCACCCTGTTGAAGATCGACGCGGGCCGAGCCGAGATCTTCGGCGTCGACGTGGCTGGCAACCCGCACGTGATCCGCCAGCTGGTCGGCGTCACCGGACAGTACGCGTCGGTCGACGAGAACCTGACGGCCCGCGAGAACCTCTGGCTCTTCAGCCGCCTGCAGGGCATCGCGGCGCCGCGCGCCCGGCGCATCGCCGCCGAGCTGCTGGGCCGATTCGGCCTGGAGGAGGCCGCCGACAAGGCCATCGCGCAGTTCTCCGGCGGCATGCGCCGGCGCCTCGACCTGGCGGCCAGCCTGATCACCAGGCCACCGCTGATCTTCCTCGACGAGCCGACCACAGGTCTCGATCCGCGTACGCGCGGCCAGATGTGGGACACCATCCGGGGCCTGGTCGCCCAAGGGTGCACGGTGCTGCTGACCACGCAATATCTGGACGAGGCCGACCAGCTGGCCGATCGCGTCGCCGTCATCGACCACGGCCGCAAGGTCGCCGAGGGCACTCCCGACGAGCTGAAGACCGCGGTGGGCAACTCCGCCCTCCAGCTGCTGCTCGCCGATCCGGACGAGGTGCCCGCCGCCGTGGAGGTCGTGCGGCGCGTCCTCGGCTCCGAGCCGGTGCTCAGCCCGGAGCGGGGCCGCCTCAACGTCGCCCTCGACCAGGCCGACCTGGCCGGCGAGGTACTGATCGCGCTGCGTACCGCCGGGGTGTCGATCTCCTCGGTGAGCGTGGCCAAGCCCAGCCTGGACGAGGTGTTCCTCGCCCTCACCGGCCATGGAACGGAGGAGGGCCGATGACCACCACGATGGCACCCGCCCGCGAGGTGGTCAGGGCCGCCGACCGCGTGGCGGCCGCCCGGCGGCGCGTCACCGTGGGGGAGACGCTCGGCCAGACCATGACGATGGCGTGGCGGGCGCTCAAGAAGATGCTCCGCAACCCTGAGCAGTTCTTCGACGTGGCGCTGCAGCCGATCCTGTTCACCGCGATGTTCGCCTTCATCTTCGGCGGCGCCATCTCCGGCGACGTGGAGAGCTACCTTCCCCTCATGGTCCCCGGCATCCTCGCCCAGACCGTGCTGACGACGTGCATGGCCACCGGCACGCAACTCCGCGAGGACATGGAGAAGGGCGTCTTCGACCGGTTCAAGTCGCTGCCGATCGCCAGGATCGCGCCGCTCGCCGGGCCGATGGTGGCCGACCTCCTGCGCTACACGATCGCGGCCACGCTGACGTTCGGCATGGGCCTGGTGATGGGCTACCGGCCGGGCGGCGGAGCGGGCGGCGTGCTCGCCGCGATCCTGCTGGCGATCTTCACGGGCTGGTCGCTGGCGTGGGTCTTCACCTGGGTCGGCACGATCGCCAGGAGCGCCCAGGCCGTGCAGGGCATCTCCATGATGATCTTGTTCCCGCTGACCTTCCTGTCGAACGCGTTCGTCCCCGTCGAGACCCTGCCCGGCTGGCTGGCCGCGTTCGTCCGGGTCAACCCGGTCTCACACCTGGTCACGGCCGCCCGCGACCTCGCCAACGGCGCCCTCGTCAGCGGAGAGGTGGCCTGGACGCTCCTGGCGTGCCTGATCGTCATCGCGATCTTCGCGCCGCTGTCGGTGCGCAGCTACAAGCGGCACATGTGACCGCCGCCGTCACGGCCGCAGACCTGTCCGACCTGCCTGCGGGCCTCGTCGAGCAGGTCGGAGCCGCGCCGGCCGCCGTACTCGGCCCGCACGGCGGCGAGCATGCCGGGCGCGGCCCGCTCCGCGTGCGGTTCGATCCGCTCGAAGGCCATGCTCGGCATGCTGCTGTTGTACGCGAACCGCTCGGCCAGCACCAGCAACCCGATCGCCTCGCGGGGGGCCGTCGCCTCCCGCAGCAGCCCCCAGGCGCCGAGCGAGAACAGCATCGAGCCGCACAGCGGGAAGTCGAGCACGGGGGTGGACACGGCCAGCATGTCGTGGCCCCGCACGGCGGTAAACAGCTCGTCGCCGTAGCGGACGTCCTCCGGCTGGGCATGGTACGCGTACGCCGTCAGGGTGACCGATTCCGCCATGATCGTCCATGGCGTGATGTCCGCGCGCGTCACCCCGGGCAGCCGCAGGTCGCGCGCCCGCTGGACGGCCCGGCGGTATTCCGCGAGCGCGGCGGCCGTCTCGCCGCGGGCGAGGGCGAGCTCGGCCGCGCACAACGAGACGAGCGCCGCCCCGCCGAGCACCGCCTCGTTGTCGTTGATCCGGACGATTCTGGCGAGCTCGGCCTCCGCGGTGCCGAAATCGCCGTCGGCGAGCGCGGAGGTCAGCAGCACCGCGCGGAGCTGGGTCTCGTCGTCGGTGGCGCCGACCCGGCTCAGCGCCGGGATGGCGGTGCGCGCGTGCCCGACCGCCCGCCGGTGGTCGCCGAGGTGCATGGCCAGGTGAGCCAGCACGGCATGCGTGGTCGCGGCGATCCATGGTCCTTCGTCGTCGTGGAGCATCGACAGGGTCTGCTCGGCGGCCTCGGTCGCCCCGGTCAGGTCTCCCGCGTTCTCCAGGACGTGGACGCTCGCCTGCGCCGCCGCCACGGCCACGTCACGATCGGCGCTCCTGCGCAACTCCTCCAACCGGCGGTGTACGTCGCCGTCGGCGCACGCCAGCACCACCGTGGCCGTCGCCGCCACGCGGGGATCCGTCGTGTCGCTGGTGGGCAGCGTACGCAGGAGGCCGCGCAGCGGGTCGCTGCGGCGGTCGGTGATGACCATGGTGTTCATGAGCGTGATCAGAATGGCGACCCTGGTGGCCTCGACGAGGTCCGGCGGCGGCGTCCAGCCGCTGACCACTTCGGTGATCGCGTCCAGGTGCACGAGGATCCTGACGTGGTCGCCGCGGATCGACCACAGCGCGCCGACACCGACCAGCAACTGGACCGCCGTGCCGGGAGCCGGCTCGCCGAGGGCCTGCCTGAGCAGATCGGCGAGGTTGCTCTCCTCGGCCCGCAACGCGTCCGCCGCCGCGAACTGCGCCGGGCCGAACAGGGCGGAGGCGTGTTCCTCGGCGTACGCCGTCGCCCAGGACAGCTGCGCCGCCCGGGCGGGCGCCTCCTCGCCGGTTTCCTCCAGCCGCATCCGCCCGAACTCCCTGACGGTCTCCAGCATCCGGTAGCGCAGGCCGTACGCCGTCTCGCGGACGCTCAGCATCGACTGCTGGGTCAGCGCGTCCACGGCGCCCAGGGCGTCCTGGCCGAGGACGTGCTCGGCCGCGGCCAGCGTGAAACCGTCGCCGAACAGCGACAGCCATCGCAACGCCCGCCGTTCCGGCTCGCCCAGCAGGTTCCACGACCAGTCGATGACCGCGAGCAACGTCTGGTGCCGGTCGGGGGCCGTACGGTTCCCGCCACGCAGCAGGGCGAACCGGTCGGCCAGGCGGCGCGCGATCTCCTCCACCGACATCACCCGTACCTTGGCCGCGGCCAGCTCGATCGCGAGCGGCAGCCCGTCGAGGCGGGCGACGACCTTCTCGACCACGCCCTCCTCGATCCGCACACCCGGGCGGGCGGCCGTGGCGCGCTGGCGGAACAGCTCGACCGCGTCGCCCGTGGGCAGCTCGCCGAGGAGGTAGACGCGTTCCGCGGGGATCGACAAGGGGGCGCGCGAGGTGATGAGCACCCGCAGGTCGCGGGTCGTCACGGTCAGGAACGCCACCAGGTCGGCGACGGCCTCGATCACGTGCTCGCAGTTGTCCAGGATCAGCAGCGCGGGAGCCTGGTCGAGGTGCTGGGCGATCCGGGCGCGGACGTCGGAGCGCTGCTCGGCGGTCAGGGCACGACGACCGCTGACCGAGTCGCGGACCCCGAGCGCCGAGCCCACCTCGCCCACCACGCCCTCCGGCGAGGAGACGCCGACGAGCTCGACGAAGTGCGCGACGGGCTGCGCGGCGTTCCTGCCCGCGACGTGAGCCAGCCGCGTCTTGCCCAGCCCGCCGGGGCCGACGATGGAGACCACCCGATGGGCCTGCAACAGGGCGTGCACCGCGCTGATGTCGTCGTCACGGCCGAGCAGCGAGGAACCGTCGAACTGGATGCCCGTGCGCACCGGCCGGTCCGCGGCGAGGAGTTCGGCGTGCACGCGGGCGAGCTCGGGCCCTGGCCCGGTACCGAGCCGGGCGGCCAGGCCCGCGCGATACCGTTCGTAGCGTTCCAGAGCGGCGGCGGCACCGCGTACGGCGGCCTCGCTGCGCAGCAGGCAGGCGAGCAGCTCCTCGTCGTGCGGCCGGTCGGCCGCGGCCTCCTCCAGCAGCGGCAGCGCGCGCTCGTGAGCGCCGCTCCTGCCCCGCGCGATCGCCGCCACCCGACGCGCCTCGGCCACCTGCGTCGCCGCGACGTCCTTCAGCTCGGCGAGCGCGCCCACGGCGCCGTCCACGCCGCCCGCCACGAGACCCATGGCCTCCTCCGCGCGGCGGACCGCGAGCGCCATGTCGTCCTGACCCAGCGCGGCCCGCGCCTGCTCCACCAGCGCGCCGAGCAGCAGCGCGTCCACCTGATCGGCGGCCAGCCCGAGCCGGTAACCGCGCTGGACCCGCACCACGACGTCGGCGCGGGTCGCCGCCCTGGTGCGCGAGACGACCACCTGCAGCGCCTTCGTCGGGTTGGCCGGCGCCTCGTCGGGCCACAACTCCTCGACCAGGCGCTCGTCACTGGCTCCTGCCCGCCCGTGCAGGGCGAGCACGGCCAGCAGGGTGTGCGCGCGATCACCGACCACGCGCGCACCCCGCCAGCGGACGCCGTCGAGCAGGATCAGTACGGGGGACACCCCCTCAGCTTACGGAAGGCGGGGCCGCGGGGAGCTCGTCGCCTTTCCGCCGCGGGATGGTTTGGCGATGCCCGCCGGCCGGGACTACGTTCGAATGCCATGTGCGGCATTGCGGCTCTCTACAGCGAACCGACCGGAACCGACCCCCTCCATACCCGCGCCGCGGGCGAGTGGATGCTCTCACGCATCACGCACTGCGGCCCGGACGACAGCGACCACCGGCTCGTCGGCGAGCGCGCGTGGCTCGGGCACACCCGGCTGTCCATCGTCGACCTCGCAGGAGGAAGGCAGCCGATGGCCGCGCCCGACGGCTGGTCGCTGGTCTGCAACGGGGAGATCTACAACCACACCGACATCCGCAAGAGCCTCGGGCAGGAGTGGTTCGCCACCGCCTCCGACAGCGAGTCGGCGCTCGTGCTGCTGCGGAGGTGCGGGCCGGACGCGCTGCACCGGCTCCAGGGGATGTGGGCGCTGTGCGCCGCCGCGCCCGACGGCCGGTTCGTCGCCGCCCGTGACCCGCTCGGCATCAAGCCGCTGTACTGGGCGCGCACCGCGGACGGCGTGCACTTCGCCTCCGAGCTGCGGGCCTTCCCGCCCGAGGCGCAGGCCGCCGCCGAGGCGTTCCCGCCCGGGTGCTACTGGACGCCCGAGACCGGGCTGGTGCGTTTCGCCGAGGCCGTACCACCGGGCCGCACGCGGCGGTGGGACGGCGTCCCGGCCGCCGACGCCGAGTCGGCCACCCGCGAGGTGCTGGCCGACTCGGTCGTCCGGCACCTGATGGCGGACGTGGACGTCGGCGTGTTCCTCTCCGGCGGCCTCGACTCCAGCATCGTCGCGGCCGTCGCCGCCGCCGAGTACGGCTCGAGGGGCGAACGGCTGAAGACGTTCGCCGTCGGCAGCCCCGGCTCGCCCGACCTGCTGGCGGCCCGCGAGGTGGCGGAGTTCCTCGGCACCGAGCACCACGAGACCCTTCTCGACGCCGACCGGGCCATCTCGGTGGTGGACCGGGTGGTGGCCTCGGTGGAGTCGTTCGACGCCAGCCTGATCCGCAGCGCCGTACCCAACTGGTTCCTGTCCGAGCTGGCTTCCCAGCACGTCAAGGCGGTGCTGACCGGGGAAGGGGCCGACGAGCTGTTCGCCGGCTACGGCTACTACCACCGCGGCCACGCGGCACCCGGCCGGCTGGAGCTCGAGCTGAAGCGCACCCTCGGCCGGCTGCACGGGCTGAACCTCCAGCGCTGCGACCGCGTCACGATGGCACACGGGCTGGAGGCCCGCGTCCCCTTCCTCGACGCGGACGTCATCGCGCACGCCATGTCCCTGCCGCCCGAGCTCAAGTCGCTGGAGCCCGACGGCATCGAGAAGGGACACCTGCGCCGCGCTTTCACCGGCTGGCTGCCCGAGCGGCTGCTGTGGCGGCGAAAGGTGCAGTTCGGCACCGGCAGCGGCGCCCAGGACCTGCTGACGCCGCACTTCGAGGCACGTGTGGGCGACGGCGAACTGGCCGCGGCGGTCCAGGAGTCCGGCACCGAGCTGCGTACCAAGGAGGAACTCGCCTACTACCGGATCTTCCGGCAGGCGCTGCCCTCCGTCCGTCCCGAGGCGGTGCTCACCCGCTTCGCCACCGCCTGAACCGCCACGGCGTGGGCGCGGGTCAGGGCGCCTTCACCACCGCGTCGATCTCCACCGGGCTGCCATAGGGCAGCTCGGACACCCCGACGACGGTGCGGGCGGGCCTCGGCTCCGGCCAGAGGTCGAGGAACTGCTGGTTGGCCACCTCGCGCAGGGTGATGTCGGTGACGAAGTAGGTCAGCTTCACGACGTCCTCCAGCCGCGCTCCCACCGTGGACATCCGCCGCCGCATGGTGTCCACCGCCGCGTCCAGCGCCGCCCGGCCGCCGGCCACCACGGTGCCGTCCTCCCGCAGTGGCAGCGAGCCGGAGACGAAGACCAGCCCGCAGGCGACCGTGGCCGGGCTGTACGGGTGGTGCGGATCAGCGGTCATGCGGAGCCTCCTGGAGGTCGGGCCGGGTCAGTACGCGCGCGAGCAGTTCGGGATTCACCGAACCGCCACTGAGGATGGCCACGTGCTTGCCGGTCGTCTCCCCGGCGAGGTAGGCGGCGAAGGTCACCGCGCCGCTCGGTTCGGCGACGAGCCGGGCGTCCAGGGCCAGGCGCCGGACGGCGTCCAGGATCTGCTCCTCGCCGACGGTCACGATCTCGTCCAGATGGCGGCGGATCTGCTCCCACGGCACCACGCCGAGGCCGGTGGTGCGCAGGCCGTCGGCCACGGTCCGGTACGTCCGCTCGGGTTCCCACGCGACGCGCCGGCCCTCGCGCAGGCTCTGCGCCGCATCCGAGGCCAGGTCCGGCTCCACCCCGATGACCAGGGTCGTCGGCCGCAGCGCCTTGACGGCGGTCGCCACCCCGGCAGCCAGCCCGCCCCCGCTGACCGGCACCAGCACCACGTCCGCGTCGGGAAGGTCTTCCATGATCTCCAGGCCCACCGTGCCCTGGCCGGCCACGACCGCAGGATCGTCGAACGGCGGCACCGGCAGGTAGCCGTACTTCTCGGCGAGCACGAACCCATGGGTGTCCCGCTCGCTCGGCGGCACCAGCACGACCTCGGCGCCCAGCGCCCGTACCGCGTCCACCTTGTTCGCGGGCGCGGTGTCCGGCATCACGATCACCGCGCGGAGCCGGAGCCGCTGCGCCAGCCAGGCCACCGAGCGCGCGTGGTTGCCGCTGGAATGCGCCACCACGCCGCGCTCGCGGGCCTCGGGCAGCAACTGCTTGATCTTGTTGTAGGCGCCGCGCAGTTTGAAGGCCGCCGTCGGCTGCAGGGACTCTGGCTTGATCCACAGTGGTCGTCCGGGATCCGCCGGGGCGAACGGCACCAGCGGGGTGCGCACTGCCGTGTCGGAAATCCGTTCGGCGGCGGCGCGGATGTCCGCCAGCGTCACCGGCCCCGTCATGCCAGCCTTCCCTTCACGGCCTTGCCGGGCATCGCGTCCAGCAGCAGTTCGCCGTCGCGTACGACGAACTCGCCGCTGACAAGCAGGTGGTCGACCCCGGTCGATGGGCGCCCCGGCTCGGCGTAGGTCGACTGGTCGGACACCCCGTCCAGGTCGAACACCACGAGGTCGGCGTCCGCGCCCGCCTGCACCCGGCCCTTGTGCCGGAACTGCGGCGCCACCGAGGTCAGCACCTCGGCCGGCTGCAGGGTGCAGCGCCGTACCGCCTCGATCAGGGACAGGTGGCCGGTGCCCCGGACCATCGTCGCGAGGAACCGGGAGAACGTCCCGCTCGTGCGCGGGTGCCCGGTCGCTCCGGCGGGCAACGGCCACGTGTCGATGATCAGCCGGCCGTCGGGGGCGGCGAACGGGATCGCGTCGGAGGCGATCGCGGTGTCGGGCAGCAGCAGCGCGCGCTCCAGCACCGACCAGTCCGCCGGGTCGTCCTCGTTCAGGTAGTGGATGACGGCCATCGCGCCCGGGTCGGTGCGCTGGATCTCGCGCAGGCGCTCGGCGTCCCTCGGCCGCTCGCCGGTGGCGGCGACGACGAGATCGCTCGGCGTGATGCCGAGCCTGGGCAGATTCTCCGGGTACAGGAACGGCACGCCGATGGTGGTCATCCCCGCGCCGTAGGGGTACGCCTCGGTGGACACCTTCAGCCCGTGCCGGCGCGCCCCGGAGACCACCGCACCGATCTCGTCGATGGCGCGCAGCGAGGTGCTGTTGATGTGGCACAGATGCATGTGCGCGCCCGTACCGGCCGCCGCGGCGACCACCTCGGCGATTCCCTCCAGCGCGGTTCCCGGGTCGTCCGGGTTCTTGAACCGGGCGTGGGTGAACGTCGGCACGCCGTAGCGCTCGGCCAGGCGCGCGACGTGGACGTATTCCATCCGTCCGGTCTGAGGGGCGTAGCCCAGCAGCACCCCGATGCCCAGCGCGCCTTCGTGCAACTGCCCTTCCAGCTCGGCCAGCGTCAGGTCGATCTGGGCGGTGGTGGCCCGGTCGCGCCAGTGCGGGCCCGCGCACAGGGCGGCGAAGCTTTCCCACCCGCCGTCCGGCTCGGCGCCGTCGAACACCTTCATCCTCGCCATGGCCCAGGAGGCGGAGTAGCCGAAGTTGATGGGGCGGCCCTCGTCGCTCGCGCGCTGGTAGACCGTCCGTACCGGTGCCGCGCCCGACTCCAGTTCGAGGGCCGTGGTCACCCCGTCCAGGGCCTGCATCCGCAACGAGCCCACGGTCTGGGCATGGCTGTGCAGGTCGATGAAGCCCGGCGCGAGCACGCGGCCGGATACGTCGAGCTCGCGCCGGGCGGGCACCGGCGCCTCGGATACTGACGTGATCTTGTCACCCGTTATGGCGACGTGGCGGACCGCGTCCAGCCCGGTCTCCGGATCCACCACGCGAGCGCTGCGCAACAGTAGGTCATTCACACAGCAATCATCGCGATCCGGCTTGACCTCGGCCTACACTGCATGAATCCGACATTCAGGGAGCATTACCATCATGCAATCCGCCATGCTCCGGGAGAACGATCTGGAGTTGATAGATTCGCTCCAGGTCAATCCCCGAGCGCCCTGGGCCGAAGTCGGGGCCGTGCTGGGCATGGACCCTGCCACCGCGGCCCGGCGCTGGAAACGGCTGGTGGACGATCGGCTCGCGTGGTGCACTGTCGCCCTCGGCCAGCGCCAGCTGCACACCATGAGCGTGGCCTTCCTGGAGCTGACCTGCGAGGCGGGCGCGGCCGGCGAGGTCGCCGCGGAGCTGGCGCGGCAACCGCACATGATCACCGTTCAGCACATCGCCGGTTCCTACGACCTGTGGACGATCGCGATCGCGCCCGATCTGGTCAGCCTGTCCGACTACCTCCTGCACCGGCTGCCCCAGCAGTCCGGGGTGACGAGGGTGCGCACCCACATCGCGACCCGTGCGTTCGACCTGAGCAGGCGATGGCGGCTGCGCGTGCTGAACCCGCACCAGGCCGATCGGCTGCGACCGCCGAAGAGCACGCCTGCGGTGACGCGGCCGATGGACGAGATCGACCGCCGCCTGTTCGTCGCGCTCAGCACGGACGGACGGCGCAGTTTCGCCGAGCTGGAAGCCGAACTCGGGCTGTCCGCCCGTACGGTGCAACGCCGGATCAACCGGCTGGTCGCGGTCGGCGACATCACCTTCCGCTGCGACCTGGCCAGGCGGCTGGCGGGCTGGCACAACTCGGCGGTGCTCTGGCTCGCGATGCCGGACGACCACCTGGAGCGCACCGGCGAGCAGCTCCTGCGCTGGCCGGAGACACGCACCTGCGCGGCGATCGCCGGGCCCAACAACCTGATGCTCACCGTGGGCCTGCACAGCGTGGCCGACCTGCACGGGCTGGTCACCCGGCTGCGCCACGACTTCCCGCACGTAACGATCGTGGACCGGCAGATGGTGCTCCGTCAGGTCAAGCTGTACGGGCGCGTCCTCGACCCGGTCGGCCGCTGGTCGTCGACGACCCCGCTGGACCTGTGGGCGCTGGGGGAGCGCGATTCCCGCGGGGGCTCGCTCACCGGGACCTGACCGATACCTGCATATTTGCCGCACCCTACGACGGTTTCCGGCCATCAACCGGTCTATATGACTGTGCTGGCCATACTTTCGCAAATCGCACTGCGAAGAGAGCCACCCCTGGCCGACGAAGGATCCCCTCATGCTGAAGACCGGGCACCCCACGGCCCTTGACCGGATACTGGGCGGAGTCGAACGGCTCGGCAACAGGCTGCCCAACCCGTTCGTCATGTTCCTCGGGCTGTTCGTCCTGATCGCGATCGCCTCGTCGGTCGCGGCCGCCCTCGGCGCCACGGTGCGGCTGCCCGGCGCGGCCGAGGTGACGCCGGTCAAGAGCGTGCTCTCCGGCGAGGGCCTGGTGCAGCTGCTCGACTCAGCGGTGGACAACTTCGTCGAGTTCCCGGCTCTCGGCCCCGTGCTGACCGTGGTGCTCGGAGTGGGGGTGGCGCAGGGCACCGGCGCGCTGGAAGCCGCCGTGCGCCTGGCGTTCTACCGTGTGCCACGCTCCCTGGTGCCCTACGTGGTGGCCTTCGTCGCCTGCCAGGGACACGTCATGTCTGACGCGTCGTTCCTGGTCATCCCGCCGCTGGCGGCACTGGTGTTCCGCGCCGTCGGACGGCATCCGCTCGCCGGCCTCATCGGCGCCTACGCCTGCCTCGGCACCGGATACGCCGGCGGCCTCCTGATGGGCACGCTGGACGCGAGCCTGGCGGGCATCACCGAGAAGGCCGCCGCCCTGCTGCCGGGATCCGGCGGCTACACCACCAACATCGCGATGAACTACTACTTCGGCGCCGCGGCCGGGCTGATCCTGCCGATCGTCGGCGGGCTGGTGATCTCGCGCGTGCTCGAACCGCGGCTGCCGGCGAGGACCGTCGACGCGGGCCAGGACGGCGCCAGCGTCGAGGTGACGCCGCGGGAACGGCGAGCGCTGCTGGCCAGCGGGCTCGTGGTGGCCGGCTTCCTGGCGCTGGTCGTGCTGGCATGGCTCATCCCTGGCAGCCCGCTGCGCGGCCCTGACGGCTCGCTGATCCCCTCCCCGCTGCTGAGCAACCTGGTGCCGATCGTCGCGCTCGTGTTCTTCCTGTTCGGCTACACGTACGGCCGGGTGGTCGGGCTGGCCAAGGAAGACCGCAACCTGTACACCATGATGACCACCGCGATCAAGGAGATGGGCGGGTTCATCACGCTCATCTTCATCGTGGCTCAGACGCTCAGCGTGCTCTCCTGGAGCGGGCTGGCCACGTTCCTCGCGGTGGAGCTGGCGAACACCGCGCAGGCCGTCGGGCTCGTCGGATTCCCCGCGCTGGTCTTCCTGATGTTGCTGTCCACGGTGCTGAACCTGGTGATCACCTCCGGCTCGGGCCTGTGGTCGCTGGAGTCGACGGTGATGGTGCCGGCGTTGATGCTGCTCGGACTGTCACCGGCGATCATCCAGGCCACCCACCGCATCGGTGACTCGATCACCCAGGCGATCTCCCCGATGCACATCTTCCTGTACTTCATCCTCGCCGCGTCGCAGAAGTACGAGCCCGACCTCAAACTCGGCACGCTGGTGTCCCGGCTGCTGCCGTTCGTGCCCGCGTTCGGCCTGGTGTGGGCCGGCGTGCTGGCCGTCTTCTACTTCGCCGGCCTGCCGGTGGGCCCGGGCGCGTCGATCCACCTGCCCTGATCTCAGCCGGCACGTTGCCGGGCCTTCCGCTCCGCGATGTTCGTGTCGACGCCTATGGCCTCGTAGGACCCGCCGACATCGTGCCTGTAGCGGCGGCCGTCCCGTTCCTGGATGCGCAGCGGCATCGTGTTGTCGGTCCGGCTCACATCCGGGATCTCAGCACGTCGACCTCGCAGCCTGGTGCGGACGGGTCAAAGCCGTGCTCGACCAGCCAGCGGACCGCCAGCAGGCTTCGCACCGACCACCACGCGCGGATCACGTCGAGGTCGACGTGGGTGCCGTAGCCGGCGACGACGTCACCGAGGCGCTCCTCGTGTCCGAGCGTCAAGGTGGCCAGGTCGTACAGGGCGTCGCCCTGGGCCGCCTCGGACCAGTCGATCACGCCGGTGATCTCGTCACCGTCGACGAACACGTGGGCGACCTGCAGGTCGCCGTGCGCGAACACCGGTCTCCACGGCCGGAGCGCGGCCTCGGCGACCTGGCGGTTGCGCGTGACCAGGTCGGTGGGAAGGACGCCGTTCGTGACGAGCCACTCACATTCGCCGTCGAGGCGCGATACGAGGTCGTCGAGGCTCCGACCCGGCCACGGCGGCAGCGGCGCGTCGTGCAACATCCGTGCGGCGGCACCCGCCGCGGCCCACGCCGCCGCCGACGATGCGGTCGACGGCTCGCCGAGGCGGCCGAGCGCCGTGCCCGGGAGGGCGGCGAGCGCGAGCACGGGCGGCTTGCGCCACAGGACCTCCGGGGTCGGGATCGGCGCCAGAGCCATCGCCTCGACCTCGACGTCGGTGCGCGTCTGATCGGCGTCGATCTTCAGGAACACGTCGCCGACGCGCAGGGTCGCGCACTCGTGATGGGCGACGACGACCTCGACTTCCTTCACGCCGGCCATTATCACGGGAGATCATCAACGTCGCCACGGGTTATCCGTGCGACCCGTGCGGCCGGCCGCGTCCAGCCGCCCGACGGCCTCGTTCACGACACCGGCCGCTCACGGGTCGAGCGCTGCCTCGGCCCGCCGGGCCCCGGCTTCGGACGTGTCAGAGTCGAAAGCCCAGTCGGTCGGCCACGAGCTCGGCACGAACCAGTTCGAGAAGCCGGCCCATCCAGTTGCGCCCGGCAGAGTCGCGGACGTCCCAGAACGGCGAGTTGGCGAAGCTGTAATGGATGCGCCCGTCGCCTGTGGCCAGGAGCACCTCGCCCAAGTCCGGATGCTGCACGAACTTCGCGCGCAGCAGGTCGGCCATGACCGTGAGACGCACCTCCGCCCACCGCGGCCGCCGCTCGGCCCCGACCGCGATGTCACGCGCCGCCTGGGAGGTCGGTGCTGTACGGATGCGCTGGCGCGAAGACTCGTCGCCGGTGGACAGAACCCAGTAGGCATGCTCGACCGTTGGATAGAGGGCATCGGCGACCTTGATCGGGGCCGGGAACTCGTTCCGCAACCCGTGCGCACGCGGATCCATGGGACGGCCGTAGTTGAGGTGCACGGTCGGCGATCGCGCCTCGGCGGGCCCGTCGGCTTCCCGCTGCGCCTCTGCGGCCGGATACGGCGCCCGCCAGTCCGCGAAGTACCGGAACGCCCCGCGCCGGCCCTCCTCGGTGACGACGCCGTCCTCGTCCAACGCCTCGCTGCCGTCCTCGAACTCGAAGAACACGTACTCGTCCCAAATCTCGCCGGCCTGCGAGATGAGCAGGCGCAGCGGAATGTCGCGGGCGTCCATGTCGCCGAGCGCGTAGATCCGGTGATGCGCCGGGATCGCCAGGTAGGCATCGCGCAGCGCGATCCGGTCGCTCTCCGAGCGCGAGTCGACGTAGCGCAGCGCCGCCGTGGCGCACCGGTCCGTGGAATCCGGACGCCCGTTCAGACGGTCGATCGCATCGACGACCTCCCCGAGCAGTTCCTCGGCCGTGGTCCAGGTGACGACCTCGCCGAACCGCCAGCGCGCCAGATCATGCGCGCTCGCCCAGGCGCCCTCCTCGAGAGTCGTCGCCACCCAACCGGTTTCCAGCTTCGCGCGGAGCCCGTCGAGGTCGCCCCACTCCCAGAAGAAGATCGCACCGTCCGCGAAGACCCGCAGATCGGTCAGGTAGTAGTCGCTGCCGTTCCGAATGAAGATCGGCCGCAAGTATCCCTCGATCCGCTCCCCATCGACGATGCGATAGGTCCGATTCCCCATCATCTGAGCCAGCGTAGGCCCTGCGCCCGAACAGGGCTCAACGCCCGGTTCCCCTCACCACCAGGAATCCACAACGGTCAGCGGCTACTTGGCCAGGTGCCTGCTGATCACGAGCCGCTGGATCTGGTTCGTCCCCTCGAAGATCTGCATGGTCTCTGACCCGTGACCTGGCCAGCTGCGAAAATAGCTCGATCATGCCGGTGAGCAGTAGTTACGCTTGTGGACGTCTCGCATCACTTACCGCTGCTTCCGGGGGTTCCCACGGAACAGCGACGGAACAGAGGGGAGCTTGAAGGCGACTGTGGCGATCCCGAAGAAGGGCTCGCGGCTCATCACCGTCGATGGCGCCGTCTTCCGCTGGCGTATCCGCCACAAGCCGACCTATTGTCAGGGCGATGGCTGGACCCCGCTCCGCTTCGCCGTCGAGCGAGCATGAGGTCGTACGACCACCGTCATGCGAGGTCCTACGCGTACACCACCACCCACAGCACGTCCGCAGCGACCGCGGTGAACGTCCGCCTCACAAAATCCGGCGCCGCCGGCCGCTTGCCCTGCCGGGTCAGCGAGCGCAACCTTTTCGGCGGGCCGCGCTTGGTCGATCCCGAGGCGGACTGAGCAGCAAGATCCATGCCGCGGTCGATGAGTCCGGGCTGCCTCTGGTCTTCGTGCTCACGCCCGCGCAGGCCGCCGACTGCCCGCGATTCATCACCGCCCTGGACAAGATCCTACTCCTCCAAGGCGAACCGTGCCTATCTGCGGCGCCGTGGGATCGGCGCGGTCATCCCCGAGAAGAGTGACCAGCAGGCCAACCGGAAGAAGAAGGGTCGAGCTGCCATCACAGGCCACGCTCTACCGAGCCGTCGGTAAGTCAGCTCGGCGCGTTTGGCGAAGGGCATGTGTAAGAGCGGAGAAGGGCGCCGTGGACAGCAGGGCGCGCGCCAGGGTTCGTGATGGTCGGCGAAATGCGGCCCGAAGAGCGCGGCGGCCAGGTGGGATGACGTGGCGGACAATTCACAACTCCACATGTAATCCTTGTGTAAAGTCGCCATAGTGCTACTTTCAGTCACCGACCTGTCCGTCCGCGCTCAACGCGCGAGCCGTCCGATCACTTAGAGCGCATTGCCCGTTTAATCACGAGGATCCCGACCAGCCAGATAGCTGCGTATGCCAGGGGCCGCATCGTCAAGTAGATCACCGTGATTTGTCCTGGATCCTCGAAAAAGTAGTCGATGGCCAGATTGGCTAGAAAGGAACCCGCGACGACGCAGATCCAGGCCAGCCAGGCCACCCGTGCCTCACGGCTCCATCCCTTGGGGCCAATCATTGGCTAATGTAGATCTTGGCGGTTTGCCTCCAGGCCGTGTATGAGACGGAGATAGTGGCGCGCTCCACCTTCCATCCAGTGTCGCGGGCGATCCTGCTCCCCCAGCGGAACACGTAGTAGGTGACCTCCCTGATCCAGTGGGTGCGCTCGGTTTCAACGCGATTCCGCTTCCACACGATAAGGTAGGTACGCCCCTTGCGCTTTTCGTAGAGTTTTCTCCCCCAACACGGATTGAAGATTTTCTGCTTTGTCTGTACATAAGTTCTGATTCGGGTGACATCCTTCACGTACTGACGTACCTCCGTTCCTTGAAGGCGAGCATGCATGCAACAGAGGCGTAACCTAGACAGGCGACGTTGACGGCGATGTCGTTGGCGTTCTCCAACCACGTCGATGTGTACATGCCATGGTCGACCACGTGCTCCGTATAGCCGGTCTGCTCTTCCGGATAGGTTCCCGCCAGATCGAGTTTGCCGATCGGATCGGCGTCGCAGTAGTCGTAGGCGTTGGAGCTGCCTCCCACGACCGGGTCCTCCTGCAGGAAACGCCCAGGGATGGGATTGTAGAGCCGCACGCCCATTAGCACGAGGCCGCTCTGGGCGTCTCCGGCGCGCTGTTTGCTGCCGAGCCAGCCGTAGCGCGGGTTCGTGTCGGCGGTGTCCCGGGAGACGCCGTACTCGGTGGTTTCGGTGTAACTGTCGACGCCGACGGCGGCACCGCTGACCGTTGAGACGATGTCGCCGTCCAGGTCGATGAGTTGGAGCGTGACGGCGCCGCTACTGCTTTGGATGGCGCCGAGCCCTTCCAGGCTCGCGACGTTCCTGCTCCACGTTCCATCGGCCTCGCTGATCCAGGCGGGGGAGTCCTCCAGCCCGGAATAGTGGTGGGTGACCGTACCCGGGTTTGCGCCACCCGTGGTGGTCGCGCTCTTGACCCTGCCGGCCGGGTCGCGAGTGTAGGTGGTCGTCGTGCCGTTCTGTGTGATGGAGGCCACGGTGTCGTGCACGAAGTAGCCGATGGACAGGGCGGCGCCGCCGAGCACGTCCGATGCGGGCACGGACGTCGTCCTGCCGCAGGTGTCGTACGCGTAGCCCTGGCGGGTCAGCCGGTCGGCTTGGTCGTAGGTGTAGTTCACTGTCGTCGGATCGGTGCTCGTGGTGCACTGCCCCGAGTCGTCGGCGGGATGGGTGATGAGGCTGGTGCGGTTGGTGTTCTGGTCGAACGCGTAGCTGCGGGTGACGCATTCTCCCTGGTACGCGTCCTGAACGCGCTCCAGCCGCCCCGCGAAGTCGTAGCCGTAGTCCTGGCGGCTGCCAGGACTGTGCTGCGTGACGGTCCGCCCCTGGAAATCGGGCACCGCGGAGAACGACAGCCAAACCTGGTCATCCTTGGTGTAGGCGAGCCTGGTCCGCTTACCGTTGCTGGCATAGTTGCTTGCCGCGACTATGCCGTTCGGGTAGACCTGTTCGATCAGCTTTCCCGCCTGGTCGTAGGCGCCGCGGAACGTGCCGGCCCCGCCAGTCTCCACCTGCGTGATCATGCCACGGCGCTCGGCCTTGCCGTTTGCGTCCGTGCCGTTGTAGGTGAAGGTGACGGTGCCCTTGCCGTCGTTGGTGGTGGCGATGCGGCCGTCCAGGTCGTAGGTGACAGTGGCGAGGTTTCCCGTGGCGTCGGTGGTTTTCCACGGGCGGCCGAAGCTGTCGTAGGTGACGACGACCGTATCGTTCCCGGCCTCCTTCCTGGTCTGCAGACCGGTCGCCTCGTCGTAGACGTAGCTCATCTCCGGGAACGGCGCACCGCCGGCGGTCTCCGGAGAGACCTCGGCCTTGGCTTTGATCGAACGACCCGCGACGTCGTAGGTGGTCGTCGCTGTGCGGATCACGTCCTGCACGGTCTCGGTCTTGGTCGTGATCGCGCCGTAGATGTTGTAGCCGGTGGTGTGCTCGACAGCGAGTGGCTTGCCCGTCGCCGGCTGAGTCACAGGCGTGACCTTGCACGTCCAGCCTGCCCAGGCGGGGCGGTTCCCGCACTCGGCCGCCACTGGGTGCGCTTCGGCGGCGTAGGTGTTGGTGGCGATGCTGCCCGCGTCGCGGCCGGACGAGGCGGGCTGTCTGCGCTCGACCTCGCGCCCCGCCACGTCGTAGCGGATCCGGCTGACAATGTCGTCGCCGTCCGGGCTGACCGTGGTAGTGCTCGTCGGCTTGCGCAGGCTCCAGCCGGACGCGTCACCCGAGGCGATCGGGTCGTAGCCGATCTTCTGCGTGCTGACGTCGTCGTCTGTGGGGACCGCCGTACCGTCCACCACCACGGGCACGGTCTTGGACTCGGTCACCAGGTGGTAAGCGAGGTCGGAGACGGGCTTGCCCACGTCGTACTGCTGGGTCGTGCGCTGCCTGGCGGTGACTAGTTGCCCGTCACCGAGCGCGATAGTGGACGCGGGGCCGTCGGTTGACACGAGGTCCCCATCGGCGTTGTACTCCGAGATCGTCGCTAGCAGGTTCGCTCGCTCCGCAGAGTCGGCCCGCGCGGCCGTGTAAGGATCGGTGTCGGCCGTCGGCGTCACTGCCCGCGCCCGGTTCTCCCTGGTGAGTTGCCAGACCGCGTTGTTCTCCTTGTCGTAGCGTGTGGCATCGATCTGCCACTCGCCCGCGGCGAATGCGGCCGTGTTCACGGCCCGGCCGAGGCCGTCCATGTAGGTGAGTGATCCGTGCTCCCAGTCGGCGGCCTGAGGGTGGTACGCGCCGTCCGCGCCTCGGGCCGGGACGTGCGAGGCGGGAAAGACTGCGGCTCCGACCACGGGCAGGTTATCGGTCTCCCCCCCACGTCGCGGTGCGCGCGAGCGTGAGGTCGTTAGGCGCGGACGCCCCGCCGACGGGAACGTCGTAGGCCACCGCCCAGGTGGGGTCCTGGTCGCCGTTCTCACGCTGGGCGTGGGCCAAGCGGCCCGCGGCGTCGTACTCCAGCCGCCACGGCGCGAGCCCGGGGGGCGTCACCTGTGAGATGCGGCCCTCGCCTGTGTAGTAGTAGAGCGTGGCCACGTTCGAACGGGGATCCGTCACCTGACGTAGCCGCCCTGTGGAGTCGTAGGCGTATGCCGCGAGAGTAACGGTCTTCATGGCGTTGGACTCGGGGTCGAAGGCGGTCAGCGACAGGCTCTTGACGTTGCCCTTGTAGTCGCCCCACCCGGAGGGCACACCCGTCGCGGTTGTCTCGGCGGCGTACTGCAGTTCGAGCGCCCGGCATCCGGGCACCAGCGTCGTCCCGCACTGCACGCCACTGGCGGCGGGCGTCAGGACGCGCGTGATCCTGGCCTGGTCGTCGCGGAGGTAGGTCACAGCCGACTCGGCCGCAGGCCTTTCCGTACGCGCGACCACCCAGGTCCCGTTGACCTTCACGAAGGTGGTCTTGGCGCCGGTCTTGTCGGTGACCGTCAACTGCTCGTCGGTGACAGAGATGAAGGTGCCGTCAGCCGCGTCGCCGGTCCCGGTGTAGACGTCGCCGTTCTTCGTGTAGGTAAACGTGGAACCGTCCGGGCCGATGAGCTGCATCCAGCCCTTGTTGGAGCCGTCCACGGGGACGTACGCAGCCACCCACGACGGAACCGCCGGAAAGGCCACTTGCCAGCCAGGGCCGAACACCTTGTACTCGTCCGGCACGGTCGAGTCGAACTCGGTGCTCAGCGTCCTGTGCACGCGAGCGACCTTGACCCCGAAGACCTCGGCGTCCGTGGCCTGCAGCGCGAAGTCGCCGTTGACCAGCGCCACAGAGCCGGGTCCCATCTCGCTGCTGGCATGGTGGTCACCGGTCGCAGCCTTGGTGAGCGAGACCTCGATCGGGTTGGAGCACTCGAAGCCGACCGAGCCGCCCTCGAAACAGGCCCGCAACTGGACGAAGCCCTCCGCCTCCTGGCTCGCCTTCAGGGTCGCGGCGAGGTCCCACGACAGGGCGCCGAAGTCCTTCGTGGTGTCGGTGCGGGTCTGCGGCCAGGAGGCGATCGGGGTGCCACTGCCCGCCGCGAAGACGTGCTTGGTCGGAACAGGGCTCCATTCGGCCCACGGCATCGTGCTCGTCGTGTACTCGTACGTCACCTCGTCGCGGGCCGGAGGCGCGGACGCGTCGAGGGTAACAGTGCGGTAGGTGCGGGGCTGCCTGCGCGCGGTCACGATGCCGCCGGGGCCGACGCCCAGGGTGTAGGCAGCGACATCGGAGGTGTTGTGCGCCTTGTCCCGCGTCCTGACGTAGAGCGTGTGCCAGCCGTCGCCGAGCGTCTCCTTGATCTCACGCGTCTCACCGAGGGAGTCCTCCCAGACGCCCGCCTCTTCGATGGTCGAGGGGACGGGGTTGTCGAAATCCCAGAGGTACTCCGTGACGTCCTTCGAGGCCGATGCGACGGAGCAGGTGATTTCCCCTCGCGGCCTCCACGCGCCTTCAGGGACCGTGCCGTTGCAGTGCACCGTCGGCTCCTGCGGTCTGGACGCGTCGATGCTCACCGGCTGCCACTGCGACCAGGCCGATTCGACGTCGCCATCCACAGCCCTGCTGCGCCAGCGGACGCGCCAACCGTCTTGGAGCGTTCCTTCAGGAACGGTCAGCTTCGCCACCTCGCCGGCGGGCGCTTCGGCGCTGCCCGACCAGATGAACCCGCTCCCCTGGCCAGTGGCGGCGGGATCGTGCTCGATCTCGAAGTCCGCACGTAGGGTGGCGCCCGTCCCTCGGAGCCCGCTCTGCAGCGTGGGACGTGTGGTCGTGGTGAACAGGCGCCCGGAGATCTGCGGCTGCTCGCCCACCGGGGGTTCGAGCATGCGGGTCGGGCTGGACACCGGCACTGTGCGCAGGTGCTCGACCCAGGGCGCGGCGCCGTACGTGACCACGAGCTTGGGGGCGTCGTCCACGGTGTCGTGGAAGTCGAAGCTGAACATCGGCCGCGACTTGTCCTCGATGGTGGCCCGCAGCATGAGGCCGCGCCCGCTCGATCCAGTCGCCCAGGACTTGGCGATGTCGGTGATGGCGATGCTCCACGGCACGTTGGCGGCCGGCTCCGACGCCGGGTTGCAAATCGCCGGAGGAGGCGAGGTGACCGCCCCGGCGTCCGTAACGGCGGGCTGGTTGTCCCAGAAGACGTCGTTCGGGTACCACGCGCCGGTGATGCGCTGGACCATGAGCTGCTGCCCCGTCGGGCACGTCCACAGGTCGCCGACGAGGTCGAGGCGCGCGTTGACGACCTCCTGCCCAGCCAGCGAGGTGGTGTCGAAGTCGAGCAGAGCCCGCGAGAAGATCTTGGCCGACCAGTTAGAGGAGCAGTTGTTGTCGCTCAGACCGACGTGGACCGCCCAGTCCGTCGTCAGGTCGCCGTCGGGACACGGCGAGTTGATGCTGCGGCCCTCCCTTATAGGGAGGGTGAAGGCGGGATCGACAGTGACGGGGTAAGTGGTCGCAGGGTCCTCGAGGAACTCCGGATCGGGCCGCAGGACCAGTTCGGAGCCAGTGATCTGCACGTCGATGTCACCGACCTCCGGAGCGGAGGCGTCGTCGAGCCGCTCGGCCTGCGTGACAAGGGCGTCCAACATGTACGGCCGGGGCGCCGCCGCGAGCACTTCGCCCTTGTCCGTGGTGAGCTTGAGCCCGCCCTGCTTCGTTTTGGACAGCGAAAGGTTCTTGGTCCTCATGGGGAATCAGAACTCGAGGGGACCCTCCGGCCGCTGCCGCAGGAGCACGTCGTGCCGTACCCCCGTCGGCAGCGCCGTCACTACGATGTCCGCGCCGGGGCCCGCCGCATCGGTGTAGACCGCCTTGTTCCCCTGCACCACCGGGGCCGGCAGCTTCACCGGCGCGGAAAGCGCGTACTCCTTGCCTTCGCCGGGGACGAGCTTCACCAGCGGCTTGTCGTCACCGCCCCCGGAAATCTCCAGCCCGCCGAACGCGGCACGCGGTTTGAGCACGCCCTCGGCCTCCACGAGGGTGGTGTCGATGTTGAACCAGGTGTCGCCCTGCCTGATCCTGGAGGGTCCGCTGGACGCCTCCAGGGTGACGGTCCCGTCGGGATTGACGTACGTGGTGGTGCTCTCGGTCAGCTCATCCATGACCAAGACTCGGCTGCCCTGGAGCCGGGCCGACAGCGCCGCGGAGACACGGTCCGGCCGTTCCGCGACAGGCTTCGGCGCGGTTTCCACCCGCGCCGCGGGGTCGGCGAGCGCACTCACCCCAGCTTCCGCCGCGTGGGCAGTGCCCAGGAACAGCGTGGCCGAGGTGCCGACGGCCAGCACCGCCCGCGCGCGGGCCGAGCCGCGCCGACGCAGCGGTGGGCTGTCCGATAAGAAACGGCGGCGGTCACGTTCAGGCCCCGATGAGAAGAAGCGCACCCAATCCTCCATAGATGTCGGTGCTCACTGACCTGAGGGATTAGCTCCGATCAAGAAGGAAGCTGTAAGTTTGAAAGACGGCTCTGTGGAGATTCTCCGGCGATTGTCACGATCTTGTAATTCCGAATGGTGCAGAACGTGAGACGCGAGTACTCGATCATGGATGGCACGGTGCGGTTTCGGGTGCTGGGGCCGGTGTAGACCGGACACGCGGTACGGCAAGGGCAAGCGTTGGCTCGCCGTCTGGGTGGACCCCGACGGTAAGGAGTGCTCGACTGCGTACGACCGCAAGGCCGACGCCGAGCGCAAGATCGCGGCCATGGGCGCCGACATCGCCCGTGGCGACTACATCGACCCGAACGCCGGCAAGGTGCTCTTCGGAGACTTCGCCGAACGCTGGCTTGCTTCCCGTCTCGTCGACCCGTCGACCAAGATCCGATACGAGTACATCCACCGCCTTCACGTCGCGCCGGTTTTCGCCAAACGCCAGGTGAAGGCCATCAAGCCGTCGCACGTACAGGCGTGGATCAGCGACCTGAGCAGCCGCTTCGGCACCTCGACCGTCCAGACCGCGTTTCTCGTCCTCCAAGGCGTCTTCAGCCTCGCCGTCGCCGACGAGGTCATCAAGCGCAGCCCCGCCAAGTCGCCGGTAGTCCAGGTGCCCAAGCGCGCTGCCGAAGAGATCACCGCGTGGTCGGACGAGAGAGTCAGCGCGGTGATCGACGCGCACCCTGACCTGTTCCGCCTGCTCCCCATGATCGGGGCCGCCTGCGGGCTGCGGCAGGGGGAGCTGTTCGGTCTCGCCCTGGAGGACTTCGACATCGACGAACGCGTCCTCCGGGTACGTCGGCAGATCAAGAAGCTGGGCGGCGATCACGTGTATGCCCTGCCGAAGAACGACCGGGAGCGGGTCGTTCCGCTGCCTGACTGGGCGGCCGGGGCAGTCAAGCGGCACGTCTCGGTCTACCGCCCGCTGCTCTGCTCCCTGCCCTGGGAGAAGCTGGATGGCAAGCCGCGCACCCACAACCTGCTCTTCCGCTGGACGGACGATCGCCACATCAGGTCCCGCACCTACAGCGAGATCGTCTGGAAGCCCGCACTCGTCCAAGCGGGCGTGATCGCGCCACCGGGCAAGGACTCCCGCCAGCGCAGGCGCTACACCACATCCCGCAAGGAGGGGCTGCACCAGCTCCGCCACTACTACGCGAGCGTGATGTTGGCCGGCGGCGTCTCGGTCAGGGAACTCGCGGAGTACCTCGGCCACGCCGACCCTGGGTTCACTCTCGCGTCTACGCCCACCTGATGCCCGGCTCGCACGACCGCGCCCGCAAGGCCATCGACGACCGCCTGTTCCGTCCACGCGAGGTCTCTCACGGAACAGGGACGGAACAGTGATCGTCTAAGGCCTGACCCCGACACAAAGAACCCCGCCTCCCAGCACAGGGAAGAGGGGTTCTCGCAGGTCAGGGGCTACTTGGCCAGGTGACGGCTGATGACCAGGCGCTGGATCTGGTTCGTCCCCTCGAAGATCTGCATGATCTTGGCCTCGCGCATGTACCGCTCGACCCGGAACTCCCGCGTGTACCCGTACCCGCCGAACACCTGCACCGCGTCCGTCGTCACCTTCATCGCCGCGTCCGTGGCGACCAGCTTGGCGACGCTCGCCTGCCTGCCGTACGGCAGCCCCGCGTCGCGGCGGCGGGCCGCGTCGAGGTACGTCGCCCGCGCGCTGTCCACCCCCGCCGCCATGTCGGCGAGCAGGAACCCGAGCCCCTGGTGGTCGATGATGCGCTTGCCGAACGTCTGCCGCTCCTTGGCGTAGGCGACGGCCTCGTCGAGCGCGGCCTGGGCGAGGCCGGTGGCGCAGGCGGCGATGCCGAGCCGGCCGGAGTCGAGGGCGCTGAAGGCGATCTGCAGCCCCTGCCCCTCCTCGCCGATGAGCCGGTCGCCGGCCAGGACGGCGCCGTCCCAGTGGGCGCTGGTCGTGGGGACGGCGTGCAGGCCCATCTTCTCCTCCGGGCGTCCGAAGGAGAGCCCTTCGGCGGTCCCGGGGGCGAGGAAGCAGGAGACGCCGCGAGATCCTTCACCGGTGCGGGCGAACAGGGCGTAGAAGTCGGCGATGCCGCCATGGGTGATCCACGCCTTGTTGCCGGTGATCCGGTAGCCCGTCTCGACCCGCTCCGCCTTGCAGGTGAGGGCGCCGGCGTCGGATCCTGCCTGCGGCTCCGACAGGCTGTAGCCGCCGATGAGGCGTCCTGCCAGCATGTCGGGCAGCCACCGCTCGCGCTGCTCGGGCGTGCCGTAGGCGTGGACGGGGAAGCAGGCGAGAGTGTGCACGCTGGTCGCGACCGCGACGGCCGCCCACCGCATCGCCAGTTCCTCGATCACCTGCAGGTAGACCTCGTACGGCTGCCCGCCGCCGCCCAGTTCCTCCGGGTACGGCAGCCCGAGCAGCCCCGCGCCGCCCAGCGTGGCGAACAGCCCGTCAGGGTAGGTCTCGGCGCGTTCGTGCTCGTCCACCCGGCGTGCGAGCTCCTTGTCGGCGATCTCGCGCGTCAGGTCGATGAGGTCCTTGGCGTCCTGGTCGGGAAGCAGTCGGTCGACGGTCACGGTCACTCCTGGGTCGGGGCGGCGGGCTCGTCCAGCCGCGCCAGGGCGGTCCTGGCGCGCTCGCGGAAGTCGGCGACCCGGGCGAGCTTGATGTCCTCGTACCCGCGGATCAGGTCGGGCAGGCCCGCGATCTCGGCGACGACGGTGGTGGTGCCGGGGGTGAGCCGGGACACGGCGGCGCGCACCAGATCACGATATTCGGTGACGAGTTCGCGTTCGACGCGGCGTACCTTGGCCTGGCCGAACACGTCGAGCGCCGTCCCGCGCAGCACTCGCGCGGCCCGCAGCCCGCGGAACAGCACGGGGGCCGAGCGGCGCAGCCTGATCTTGCGCTTCATGCCCATCGCGCGCAGCAGCGGCGGGTGCAGCAGCACGGACACGGCCGCGTCGGCGCCGAACTCGCGCTCGCGCCGCTCCTGCTCGGCCGGGTCGAGGTGCAGGCGGGCGACCTCGTACTCGTCCTTGTAGGCCATGAGCTTGTGCAGGCCGCGGGCGTAGGCGAGGGCGATCTCGGTGCCCGCCTGCTCGCCGGCGCGCTGGACCGCGGCGGCGCGCACCCGGCGCACGTCCTCCGTGTACGAGCGGGCGTACGTCGCGTTCTGGTAGCCGGTCAGGTCGGCGGCGCGCGCGGCCACCACCTCGTCGAACCCTTCCGGCACGGGCGCGGGCGCCATGATCTCGCGCACCGCGGCGGGGTCGGACACGGTGGTGCGGCCCCAGCGGAAGGCGGCGAGGTTCTGCTCGACGGAGGCCCTGTTGAGGGTGATGGCCCGCTCGATGGACGCGGCCGTGACCGGCAGGCAGCCGAGCTGGTAGGCGGCGCCGAGCAGCAGCAGGTTCGCCGGCATGTGGTCACCGAACAGGACGTCGGCCAGCTCGTGGGCGGCCACGCACTCGACGGCCTTGACGGCCGGCTCGACGCGGGCGACCGCGCCGGCGTGCCCCGGCACCGGCGCGCGGCCGGTCACCATGGCGGCGGTGGGCACGACGGAGGTGTTCAGCACGGCGATGGTGCGTTCGGGTGCGGCCACGGCCAGGTTGGCGTCGGCCGCCGCGCCGAGCAGGTCGAACCCGATGAGCACGTCGGCCATGCGGTGCGAGGCGCGTACGGAGCCCGCGAGCGGGCGCGGCGAGATCCGCACGTCGCTGACCACGGGCCCGCCCTTCTGCGCCAGCCCGGTCTGCTCGAGCCCGGCCGTGTGCAGGCCGTCGAGGTGCGCCGCCATCTGCAGGATCTGCGAGACGGTGACGACGCCGGTGCCGCCGATGCCTGGCATCCTGATGAGCACGTCGTCGCCCACCCGGACGGCGGGCTCCGGCGGCTCGGCGGGCAGCGGCGGGGCCTGGTGTGGCCGCTTGGTGCCCGGCTCGACCAGCAGGAACGACGGGCAGTCGCCCTTGAGGCAGCTCAGGTCGGTGTTGCAGGACGCCTGGTGGATGCGGGTCTTGCGGCCGTACTCGGTCTCGACCGGCTGCACGGACAGGCACGTCGAGACGTCGCCGCAGTCGCCGCAGCCCTCGCAGACCCGCTCGTTGATCACGACCTTCTCGGTGGGCGTGGGCAGCTTGCCGCGCTTGCGCAGCCGCCGCTCCTCGGCGGCGCACCGGTCGTCGTGGATGAGCACGGTCACGCCGTCGAGCGCGGCCAGCTCCTTCTCGACCTCGGGCAGGTCGTCGCGGTGTCGTACGGACGCGATCGGCGCCAGCCGCACCCCGCGGTACGTCTCCGGCTCCGGCGTGGTGACCACGACGCGGCGCACGCCCTCCAGCGCCAGCTCCCGCGTCAGCGTGGGCACGTCGAGCCGGCCCTCCGCGCGCTGCCCGCCGGTCATCGCCACGGCGTCGTTGTAGAGCAGCTTGTACGTCATCGTCACCCCGGCGGCCACCGCGGCCCTGATCGCCAGCGAGCCGGAGTGGTGGAAGGTGCCGTCGCCGAGGTTCTGCACGAAGTGCCGGTCGTCGGTGAACGGCGCCAGCCCGATCCACTGCGCGCCCTCGCCGCCCATCTGGGTGATGCCGACCTGGGTGCCGCGCCCGTGCCCGTCCAGCGCGATCATGGCGTGGCAGCCGATGCCGACGCCGACGAGCGTCCCGTCGGAGGTGCGGGTGGAGGTGTTGTGCGGGCAGCCCGAGCAGAAGTACGGGGTGCGCGCGGCGACCAGCGGGAGCAGGGGCCGCGGCTTCTTCGCCACGCCCTCGGCCCGGTCGCGGGCGGGGTCGAGGGCCCGGTCGGCGGCAGGGTCGGCGGCGGGGCCGGCGGTGACGGTGGACCGGGGCAGCCGGTCGGGATCCAGGCAGGCGACCAGGGCCTTGGCGACGTCCTCGGCGCTCAGGGTGCCGCGGGCGCTCAGCAGCTCCCTGCCCAGCACGGCGGGCACCCGGTCGCGGCCGTACAGGGCCTGCTTGAGCTGCCCCTCCAGGAACGGCACCTTGTCCTCGACCACGAGCACGCGGTCGAGGTCGCACGTCATGGCGGCCAGCTCGGCGTGGTCGAGCGGGAACGGCATCGCGAGCCGGATCAGCCGCAGCCCGGCGTCGTCCAGGGCGGACCGGTCGAGGCCCAGGTCGGCCAGCGCGCGCAGGACCACCGCGTACGTCGTGCCGGACGCGACGATCCCCAGCGCGGTGTTGCCCTCGCCGGACATCACCCGGTTCAGGCGGTGTTCGCGGGCGTACGCGCGGGCCAGGTCGAGGCGGCGGGTCAGCAGGTCGTGCTCGGCGTCCAGCGCCGCCGCGCCCAGCAGGATCCGGGACGGCGCGCGGGTGGCGCGGTCCGGGACCGGGATGTGCTCGCGCAGCGGGGCGAGGTCGACGGTGGCGGACGCGTCGGCGATGTCGGCCACGATCTTCAGCCCGGCCCAGAGCCCGGTCGCGCGCGACAGGGCCACCGCGTGCAGCCCGA
Organism: Nonomuraea deserti; assembly: GCF_004348685.1. Taxonomy (GTDB): domain Bacteria; phylum Actinomycetota; class Actinomycetes; order Streptosporangiales; family Streptosporangiaceae; genus Nonomuraea; species Nonomuraea deserti. The sequence goes on from NZ_SMKO01000035.1 coordinate 28,142, forward strand.
ACTCGATGATCTCGGCTATCGAGCCGGGCGCGAGCAGCGGCATGGCCAGGCTCTGGCACATCGGCTCGCACGAGCTGGGCAGCGTGGACGACTTGCAGCCGGGGTCGTCACCGATCCAGGCCACCGCGCCGCCGAGCGGGGCCGTGCCCGCCGTGTTGGCGTGCCTGATGGCGTCGGCGGCCCGGTCGAGGCCGGGGTTCTTGCCGTACCAGAAGCCCGTCACGCCCTCGTGGCGGCGGCCCGGCACCTGGTCGAGCAGCTGGGTGCCGGCCACCGCCGTGGCCGCCAGCTCCTCGTTCAGGCCCGGCTTGAACACCACGCCCATCTCGTCCAGGAACCGCGACGCCCGTCCCATCTCCAGGTCGACACCGCCCAGCGGGGACCCTTGGTAACCGGACACGAACGCCCGCGTGTCCAGCCCGCGCGCCCGGTCGAGCCTGCGCTGCTCCAGCGTCAGGCGGACCAGGGCCTGAACGCCCGAGATGAGCACGCGGCCGTCGAGCGCCGCATACTTGTCGTCGAGTGACACGGGGGCGGGAGTCTCGCTGGGGTTCATGCGGACCTCCTGGCTTCGTACGTGGGATCCAAGCACAGCAATGCGGGCACACTATGCGCAAGTATGAGATGAGAAAGCGCTCGTAAGACGCAAACAATGTACGGTGGCGCGCCTGATGGCCGAAGTTGTTTGCGCCCAAGGGAAGGTTCTCGCATGCCGGACGTCGACGACATCGACCACCAGGTGCTGCGCCTGCTACGGGAGGACGGGCGCAGGACGTTCTCCGAAATGGCCGAGCGGGTCGGCCTGTCGGTGGCCGCCGTCAAGCGGCGCGTCGACCGGCTCAGGGACCTGGGCGTGATCACCGGGTTCACCGTGCAGATCGACTACGCCAAGCTCGGATGGGGCATCGAGGCATTCACCGAGCTGCGCTACCCCGGCACCACCCCGGTCAGCGAGATCGTCCGCACGGCCACCGACGTGCCCGAGGTGCAGGAGGTCTTCACCATCGCCGGCGACCCAGACGCGCTGATCCACGTACGGGTGCGCGACCTCGGGCACCTCCAGCAGGTCATCGACCGGCTGCGCAGGGCCGGCGACGTCACAGGCACGAAGACGCTGCTGGTGCTCGGGACGTGGACGCGCGACGCGCTGGCGCCGCGCAGCGGCTGGAATCAGGGGATCCCGCTGGCCCGGTCGCGGCGGGAGAAATAGCGTACGAGCAGGCCGATCGCCAGCAGTACCGCCGTCCCGAGACCGAGCATCCAGATCGACACTCCGGTCATGGGGAGCGGCCGCCGGCCTTCGAGCTGTTCCGCGCGCGGCGCCCGGTCGTGCGCCGCGGAACGGGGCTCGTGCCGGCCCGCCCGCTCGCCGGGGGCGGCGTCGCGCGGCTCGTGTCGCGGCTCCGAGCGGGCCGCGCCCTTCTCCTCCGAGGGCTCGGCGGCAGGGGCCGGCTCGTCGGGGGCGGGCGTGGCGTCCGGTGCGGCCGCCCGCGCGCGCTGGACGGCGGTGGACGTGCAGGAGCGGTTGTTCGCGGTGTTCGCCTCGTCGCCGTCGGCGCTGACCGTGGCGCAGTTCCTGACCAGACCGGGCTCGTCGGGCGCGAGGGTGAACATGAACGTCCTGCGTTCCGACGGAGCGAGCGTGCCGAGGGGGCAGACGAGGGCAGGACCGGCTCCGGGACACTCCGGCGGGCGGTCGGCGATCGTCGCCCCGCCGGCGGCCGGATGGCGCACCGTGACGCCGGTCGCCGGCGTGCGCCCCTCGTTGACGACCGTCACCGCGTAGGCGATGGCGCCGCCGGCGGTGAGCGTCGCCGCCTTGGTGATCGTGACGTCGGCCATGGCGGCCCTGGCCTCGGTGACCAGCTGCGCGGAGTCGCCCTGCGCGCCCGCGGCGGAGACCTCGGCCCGGCTGGTGAGCGCCGTGCCGTCGGAGAGCCCGGGGTCGATCACGACGGGGAACGAACGGGTCACGCTCCGGCCCGCCGGGATCGTCAGGGCCGGTCCACCGCAGGTGATGGTCCGGCCGTCGAGGTCGCAGCCGTCGGGGAGCGGGCCGGGGGCCACGTGCTCGTCGAGGGTGCCGGTGATGGTCACGGCCTCGGCTGCCGTGGCGCCCGCGTTCGTGACGGTCACCGTGTAGACGGCCTGACCGCCGATGACCAGCGGGTCGGGAACGGCGGCCTGGCCGATGCGCAGGCTCGCGGACGGCGGCCCGCTCCTGAACGGTGGCTCACTCACCGACGGTGGTCTGGGTGGTCCTCCCGCCTCCGGTCGGCTCACCGCCGCCGGTGCGCCCGCCGCTGATCCGCCCGCCTCCGGTCGGCTCGCCGCCGCCGGTGCGCCCGCCGCTGATCCGCCCGCCACGGCCGGAGCGGCCCCGCCGCCGCCCAGCGCGGCCAGCGCGATGACCGCCGCGACCCGGGCCATGCCCATCTCCTACCCCCGCGTTGACCGCCGTGCCTGCTCGACCCCGGAGCCGATCCTTCTACCGGCCGGTGAGGCGGCGACGGGGTGCCCACCGGAATCATGCGCCGCCGTGGCGGATTCTTTGCCCGGGAGGCCGTTCCGCGCTCGACGAACAGCCCTCTGTCCGCGCCGCGTTGACGCGTAAGGTCGGTGTCATGCCGAACGCCGCACGTTACGACGACGTCGCCGGCTTCTACGCGGCCGGCTGGTCCGACGACGTCGACGACCCCGCGTCCGTGCGCCTGCTCGACCTGCTGGGGCCGCTCGAGGGCCGTCGGGTGCTGGACGTCGCCTGCGGTCACGGCCGGATCAGTCGCGCGCTCGCCCGCCGCGGTGCCGCGGTCGTGGGCGTCGACCTCTCGTCGGCGCTGATCGAGAAGGCATGGGCGGCCGAGCGCGAAACCCCGGTCGGCATCCGCTACGTCCACGCCGACGCGACCGAGTTCGGCCCGTCGGACGCGACCGGGCCCGACGGGGTGGGCGTGTTCGATGCCGTGGTGTGCGCGTTCGGCCTGTCCGACATCGACGACCTCGAAGGCGCGGTCGCGACCGTCGCCCGCACGCTCAGTCCCGGGGGCGTGTTCGCCTGCTCCATCCTGCACCCGTGCTTCCCCGGCGGGCAGGGCGTCTCCGGCTCCTGGCCGGGCGACGCCCGCTATCACGGGGAGGGCTGGTGGCGGGCCGACGGCGAACGTTCGACCCTGCGCCGCCAGGTGGGCGCCAACCACCGCACGCTCTCGACGTACGTCAACACGTTGCGCCGCCACGGCCTGTGGCTGGACGAGATGGACGAGCCCGAGCCCGCCCAGGAGTGGGCGGCGACGCGCCCGGACGCCGCCCGGTTCCCCGTGTTCCTCGTCATGAGGTGTGTCCGCCGTTGAGGCGGAGCGCGTGCCGGCCTGGTGAGCGCCCGAGCGGAAGGCGACAGCTCCTGATCGCCGAGTTCTCGCCGTCCGCGTGTGCCTCACTCGCCGTTGTCCGCGCCGCCCTGGTTCTCGAACCCGCTCATGTACGTGGATGGGAGTGCGGATTTCCACGGCGTGAGGATCGGGCGGGCGTCCGCTTGCGGGCCTCGACGCGGTAGCGGGCCCGGCGTGGCGGCGGGGCTCTGCCCGATGGCCGCGGGGAAGCGCCGCGAGAGCGTCGCGCGTGACACCGCGAGCGCGGATGCGAGCGTCGCGGTCGTCCAGGGCCGGGCGGGATCCTGGTGGATCCGCTCCAGAGCCTGGCGGACGATCGGATCTCCAAGCATGCCCAGCCAGGTGCCGCGGTGCTCGGCCGGGAAGTCGCCCTGAGCGTGAACGTCCTCGACGGTGACCTCGACAAGATCCGGCTGACCCTCGACACCCACTTCTACGGCACCCTCGCCATGATCCGGGCCTTTGCCCCCGTCCTCGACGCCAACGGGGGAGAGGCCGGGAAGATCGAGATTCTCGCCGACGGCTCCGGCGCCGCGGCGAAGGCCTCCCTCTTCGGTGGTCCTCGCCCCTTCGTCCTGGAGACGTCTTCCGCCGGGTGACACACACGATGGCGGGCGGCCTGTGCGCGCTTCAAGCGGTGGAGTTTCTGGCCGGTGATCCCTCGTGAGAGCTACCGCGAATGTTCGTTCCAGGGGGATGGCAGGCCCCGCTCCGATCTCTAATCTCCCTTGGACCGCGGAAAACACTGCGGAAACCTGACCGAGAGGATCGCGATCGTGGCGTCCACGGAGCACCAGGACACGGAGCACCAGGAGAACACCTTCCCGCAGGCCGGCCTCTCCACGGGCAGGCGCCGGTTGCGCAAGATCCGCTTTCCGGTCCTGCTGGTCGCGTTGTTCGGCGTGATGACGGCGAGCGTTGGGATCAACCAGCTCGTCTCGCCCGTACCGATCCTCGCCCTGCCGGTGGGAATCGGCCTGGCCATCGCCGCCGTGACCTCTTACCGCCGGCTCTGCCGGACCGTCGAGCTCCGCCCGAGCATCCCCGAACTCGAGAAGACGGGCAGATGGTCCCTGTTGCGACGCGGGACGCTGCTCGGGTCCGGCCTGTTCACCGTGCTGATGGCGCTGATCGCGGTGTTCGGTGGCTGGCAGGAGGTGTCCTGGGGTTCCTTCGGCGGTTTCCTCGGCACCGCGGGCATGATGGCGAGCGTCGCCGTCGCCGAAGAACTCGTGTTCCGCGGGGTCGTGTTCCGCATCATGGAGGAACGTACCGGCACCGTGATCGCCCTGGTCGTGTCCACGCTGCTGTTCGGTGCGACACACCTGGTCAACGTCAACGCCACGTTGTGGGGCGCTCTCGCGATCGCCCTGACGGGCGGGATCATGACGACCGCCGCCTACGTCGCCACCCGCTCGCTGTGGCTGCCCATCGGCCTGCACTTCGCCTGGAACTTCACCCACGCCGGGATCTTCGGCGTCATGCTCTCCGGATCGGACGTGCCGCCCCACAGCCTGCTGAACGTCACGCTGTCCGGCCCGTCCTGGCTGACCGGCGGCACCTTCGGACCCGAGGCCGGCCTGCTCGCCCTGCTGGTCTGCCTGGCGCCCACGATCGTCCTGCTGCGGCGGGCGGCACGTGCTGGCCAGATCCGGCGCCGCCCCCACCGCACCAGGCTCTCCGCCTGACGCTTCAGCAGGTGGCCCCCGCGGTTGCGAAGGTCCTTCCGTCGTTGATCTGGAGTGCTCCGATCCGTTTGCGGTCACACGGATAGCCGACGTTCCAGGTCCTGGTTATGCGGAGCAGGCGATCACGGAGCCGGCAACGGCTACGGCGGCCGCCAGCGAGGCAGGTCGGTATCGCCTTCACTTTCCTTTCGATCGGGCGGTCCCGGCTGACATGCCAGGAGAACCGGTCGGCGCCGGCAGGGGCTCCGGCGCATCCCCCTCAATGGCGACATGTGTGGTCCTCGAGCTGTTTCCTTGGTGTCTCGAGGCGAGCCGCGCAGGAACGGGGCCGGCTCGCCGCGGTGACGGACCTGCTCGACGACGGCGGGATCACCCGGCGCTGATCGGCCCGCCGCCGTGCTCACGATCCGGTCGTACGCCGTCCGGAAGCCGCGATGGCGTCGATGAGCTCGTGCCTGGCCCACTGACGGAAAGCCAGGATCACGCCGTCGTGCATGCCGGTGGCGGCCGCCCCGTCGCAGGCGGCCGCCACCGGGTGCAGGTCAGGAGCTGGGGCAGGTGTCGCGGTACTCCTCGATGGCCGACCCGCTGGGCGGCGGGCACAGGAACTGCTCGTAGCGGGTGTCGTCGTCGACGAACCGCTTGAGCCAGGCCACCATCGACTTGGCCATCGTGGTGTTGGGGGTCTGCGGGAAGAAGTGGCTCGCGCCGTTGAGTTCGAGGTACGCCTTCTCCGACGACGACGGGATGCTCTCGTAGAACCGCTCGGAGTGGCTGGAGACCGGGGCGATGCTGTCGCTCTCACCGCCGATGATCATGGTCGGGACGCGAACGCCCGACCAGCTCTTCGTCAGGTTCCACGGCGCGATCGGCACGGCCGCCTGGAGCGAGGACCGGTCGTCGGCGGCTTCGAGCGAGCCTCCGCCGCCCATCGAGTGGCCGGCCACGGCCAGCCTGGACGGGTCGATGCGGCTGCGGACCGTCGACGGGCTGTCCTCCACCAGGTAGTCGAGGGCCGCGAGGAGCTGGCGGCCCCGGCTGTCGGGCTGGTCGTAGATCGTGTTGGTCTCGATGCCGATCACCACGAAGCCGTGCGAGGCGATCCTCGGGCCGAGCCAGGCGAGGCTGGACCACCTGGCGGTGTAGCCGGGCGAGATGGCGATCGCCCCGAACGTGCCCTGGCTGGTGTCGTCCGGGTAGTAGATCTCTCCGCCGCCGAAGCCGCCGACCAGCGAGGAGACGCTCCGCTGGGACGTCGAGAACGGCCCGCGGCTCGCCTCGAGTAAGGCGTCCGTGGGGTCCGGGCCGCGCTCGTACGGGCCGGCCGCCGCCTGGGCGGCGGGAGCGGCGGCGAGGCCGCCGCCGAGGAGTGCGAGGGTGAGGGCGAGCTTGGTCAACGTTCGCGCGCCGCGGTGGGGGGTGGTGAGCTGCACGTCGTCTTACTCCCTGCTCGAAGTGGGGGTGACTGCTGTCTGTCGCCATTGTTCGGATGCGCAGTCAGCCGTGCATCGGTGAAATCACCGGTCTCCGATCAGGACATGAGGCGTACCAGTTCGACGCGGGAGCGGACGCCGAGCCGGTCGAAGATGTTCCTGAGGTGGTGCTCGACGGTGCGCCTGCTCAGGAAGAGCCGCTCGGCCACCTCCTTGTTGGTGGCGCCCTCGGCGACCATGCGCGCGATCCGCAACTGCTGCGCCGTGAGCTGCCGCGTGGTGGCCGGCCGGGTGAGGCGTACCGGGTCGCCGGACGCGCGCAGCTCGGTCCTGGCCTGTTCGGTCCACAGGCGGGCGCCGTGACGTTCGAACGTCTCCAGCGCCGCGTGCAGGTGGTTCCTGGCGGCGCCGGGGCGGCGGTCGCGGCGCAGCGCGCTGCCGTACAGCAGCCGGGTGCGTGCCGACTCGAACTCGCACACCCCTTGCCCGTGCAGGTCGAGCGCCTCGCGGAACAGCTCGTCCGCCTCGCCGGGCGCGGCGAGCAGCGCGCGGCAGCGGGCCACGAGCGCGCGCAGGTCGGGGCTGCGGGTGCTGCCGACCCAGCGTTCGAGCACGCGCAGCGCGGCGGCGGCCCGTTCGCGGTCGCCGGTACGCGCGGACGCCTCGATGAAGTGCGGCGTGGCCATGACGCGGATCACCACGTGGTTGTTGCGCCGCTCGGCGCGCAGCCGGGCGGCGGCGTCGGCGGGGCGGCCGGCGGCCAGGTCGAGGCAGGCCAGCGCCCAGGTGCCGATGGCGCCCGCGATGCCCAGCTCGTGGGCGTCGGCCATCTCGATCGCGGCGTCGGCGCGCACCCGGCAGGTCTCCCCGTCGCCTTCGACGGCCGCCGTCATCGCCAGCCAGGCCAGGTGCTGGGCCGCCGTGTTGAGCTGGCCGGTGTCCTGGGCGAGGCGGAGCCCTTCGGCCGCGGTCGCCGCGACGGAGGCGTACCTGCCCATCCAGATCTCGGGGTAGATCATGTACTCGAGCAGCTGCGGCACGGCGGAGGCGGCGCCGCGCACCCGGGCGGCCTCGACGGCGCGGGCCGACAGGCGGTGGGCGGTGGCGTCCTCGCCGAGCAGCAGGCTGGCCACGCACGCCCACACGAGCACCGCGGGGTCGCGGACGGAACCGGCCAGGTCGACCACGCGCCGCAGCGGCCCGGCGGCCTCCTGGTGCGAGCCGCTGAACGTGGAGGCCATGCCCGCCAGATACTCGAACATGAGCTGGGCCGGGGCGGCCTCGTCCGGGCGGCGCAGCGCGGCGGCCTGGCGGGCGATCGCGATGAACGCCCGGTTGTCGCCCGCCCGGTAGCTGGCGTCGGCGGCTCTGACGAGCGCGCGCACCCCCAGCGTGCGGTGGCTGGTCAGCAGGCGGGCCGCCGCGGCCAGCAGCTCCTCGCGGGCGCTGCCGGTCTCGCCGCGCAGCAGTTCGAGGCTGCCGTGCAGCAGTTGTACGCGGCCACGCACCTCGTCGGGGGCGGTGAGCGAGCGGAGCCTGGCCAGCAGCGCGCGGGCGACCTGGGGCCGTCCCGCGATCCACGCGTGCCTGGCGGCGGCGGCGAGCCGCTCGGCCTTGGCCGGACCGTGCTCGGTGAGCTCGGCGGCGCGTTCGAGCGCGAGGTACGGTTCCGGCCCGCCGGGACGGCCGTCACCGGGCGGCCGGGCCTCCAGCGCCGCCGCGGCCAGCTCGCCGGCCAGCTGCTCCGCGTGCCGTCCCGCCGGGTCGTCGAGCGCGCAGGCCCGGTGCCAGGCCCGCCGCAGCCGGCGCGCGGGGGTTTCCGTGTGCCGGTCCGTGTGCCGGTCCTCCAGGAGCGCCGCCAGGACGCGGTGGGCCTGGCGGCGGCGGGAGAGAGGGGCGTCGTGGTACGCGACCCCGCGCACGGCCGGATCGTGGAAGTCGTAGCGGTCTCCGGCGGTGTGCAGGATGCCCGCGCTTTCGGCCGGTTCGAGCGCGGTGAGCGCGCAGGCGGGGCGGGCGGCGCGGATCAGGGTCGCCACGTCCAGGCCGGGATCGGCGGCGATCAGCAGCAGGAGCCGCCGGGTGTCCTCGGGCAGGGCGGCGAGGCGGCTCGCGTGCTCCTGCCACAGCCGCCCGCCGCGGTGGAGCGTGGCAGGCGGGGCGGCCAGGCCCGCGAACTGGTCGGGGGTGAGGCCGCCGATCAGCTCGGCCAGCGCAAGGGGGTTGCCGCGGGCGATCTGGTCGAGCGCCGCCAGCAGGTCGCCGGCGATCCTGCCGGGCGCCAGGTCGTCGGCCAGCTCGCGTACCGCGGCCTCGTCCAGCCCGCCCAGCACCCGGACCGGCACACCGTCCACCTTTTCCGCTCGTGCGGTGAACAGCAGCGCCACCGCCTCGTGCGACACCCGCCTCGCCACGAAGGCGAGCACCTCCCGGCTGGGCGGGTCCAGCTGGTGCGCGTCGTCCACGCAGGCCAGGACCGGCTGCTGCGCCGCCACCGCCGACAGCAGGCAGAGGACGGCGGCGGGCAGGGCGAGCCCGGCGGCCCGCGTACCGGACTCCATGGCCTCCGTCAGGGCTCGCGCCGGCGCCGCCGGCAGCGCCGCGGCGTGCGCGGCGACCGGGCGCAACAAACCGTGCAGCCCCGCGTACGGGAGGCGCGACTCCGACTCGACGCCCGAGACCCGCAGCACGCGGAAGTCCCGGGCGGCATGCGCGGCGGCGAGGTCGAGCAGCGCCGTCTTCCCCGTCCCCGGCGCGCCCGCCAGCAGTAACGCCCCGCCGGAACCCGAGCGGGCGCCGTCCAGTAACCGGAGCAGGACGCGCTCCTCCTCGCCGCGGCCGCGCAGCACGGGAGCGGGTGCGATATTGGACATGCCGTCCAGTGTCGCCCGGGGACGGCATGAGAGAAAGTCTCAGGTGACGGTGGGCACCGGGTCCTGGCCGAAGACCCAGGGCGCGAAGACGATCATCCACCCGTCAGGGTCGGCGAACGCGACGGCGCCCCGTTCGGCCCAGTAGGGGTTGTCCAGCGGGGCGGGACGGTGCCCCAGGCCGGCCAGCCGCTCGACGACGGTCGCCACCGCCTCGGGGCCGGACAGGTAGAGCACGAGCTGGTTCTCCGTGGACGGGGCGGGGATCTCGGGGCTCTCGCCGTGCTGCGTGAGCTCGAGGTGGACCGGCGTCCCCGGCAGGCCGAAGACGGCTCCGTCGTAACCGGTGTGCCCGCGCCACGAGGCGATCATCGGGAGTGCCAGCACGTCCCGGTAGAAGACCAGGCAGTCGTCGAAGCGGGCGGTCGGCCGGGCGAAGCGGATCGCCCCCACCGGCAGGAACTCCGGCCAATGCTGCGCCATGCCACACACCTTTCCCCGATATGTCGCGGCACGGGCCACCTTATCGAGGGCCGGGTCTGTGGCGTCAGCGGGTCTCCACGGGAGTGCTCCGCCGCTTCCTGGACAGCCGGTCGGTGACGGCGGGCAGGAGGCCCTGGGGCAGGAAGAGCACGACCACGATGAGGACGAGGGCGTAGACGGCGTACGAGAGCACGCTCGGCGCGTACGTCGGCATGCCGGGCAGCGCGCTCAGGGTGTTCAGCGCCTGAAGAAGCAGCGTGATCGCGCTCGCCCCGACGACGGCGCCCCAGATCGTGCCGAGCCCGCCGACGACGGCCATGACGATGTACTGGATGGAGATGAGCACGGGGAACGAACCCGGCGCCACGTAGCCGGTGTAGAAGCAGTAGATGCCGCCCGCCAGCCCGGCGAAGGCCGCCGACAGCGCGAACACGACCAGCTTGTAGCGCCCGACCGGGATCCCCGAGGAGGCGGCCGCGGTCTCGCTGGTGGCCAGGGCGCGCAGGGCGCGGCCCGGCCGTGAAGTGATGACGTTGCGCGTCACCAGCATCACCAGGGCCAGCCCTGCCCAGGTCAGGTACGCGTACGTGGCCGCTCCCGCCGCCTCGAACGACCCGATGGAGAACTGCGGGATGGCCTGCAACCCGATGTCGCCGCCGGTGAACTCGAGCTGGCCGGCCAGCGAGAGCAGGATGAGCTGCATGGCCAGCGTCGCGAAGGCCAGGTGGTGCCCGCGCAGCCGCAGCAGCGGCGTGCCGATCACGAGCGCCGACAGGGCGGCGACCACGGGCGCGGCGACGAGCCCGGCGAGGGGCGGCACGCCGTTCAGCGCGAGCAGCGCGGCGGTGTAGGCGCCGATGGCGTAGAAGGCGCCCTGGCCGAGCGAGACCTGCCCGGCGTACCCCATGAGCAGCGACACCCCGACCGTGACCATGGCGGCCAGGCCGAGCAGGATGTACACGGCCAGCGCGCTGTCGTCGAGCACCGCCGGGAGGGCGAGCGTGACGGCGGCGATCAGCAGCCCGGCCACCAGCCTGATCATGTGGACTCCAGGGAAATGGCCGAGCGGCGGCTCGCTTGGACGATCATGACGACGAGCATGAGCCCCAGCGCCACCTCCAGCTGGTGGGAGCCGTAGCCGTAGCCGGCGGCCATGGTCTCGGCCACGCCGAGCAGCAGCGCGCCGATGAGCGTGATGACGGGCCGGGTGAGCGCGCCGAAGACGGCGGCGGCGAAGCCGTTCACGATGAGCGTGACGTCGGTGTCGAACGAGATGGGCCGCAGCGGCGTCACCAGCACCCCGGCGATGCCGCCGAGCAGCCCGCCGAGCGCGAACGCCAGCAGCCCCATCTTCCTGACGTCGATGCCGACCACGCGCGCCGCGTAGGGGTTGGAGGCGCAGGCCGTCAGCGCCTTGCCCAGGTAGGTGCGGCCGAAGAAGAGCGCGAGCAGCACGAACGTGGCCGCCGTCACGCCGATGACGAGCAGGTGCTGGGTCTGGATGCGCGCGCCGGCCACCGTCACCGAGCCGGCCAGGCCGGGCGCCGAGCGCGGCTGGTCGCCCCACAGGACGATCTCGACGGCGTACGCGAGCACGCCCGCGCCCAGCGTGACGATCAGCGCCGACAGCGGCGTGGTGCCGCGCCTGCCGATGGCGGCCAGGCCGGTCAGCAGGCCCGCGACCGCCGCGGCCAGCACGGCGGCCAGCTCGCTCAGCCCGTGCGGGAACCCGAGCCCGAGCAGCGAGGACGTGCACAGCCCCGCGACGACGGCGAACGTGCCCTGAGCGAAGTTGACCACGCCGGTGACCCGGTGGATGGCGACCAGGCCGCTGGCGATGAGCGCGATCGCGCACCCGACCGCCAGGCCGTTCAGGAGATAGGTGAGGAAGGCGCTCATACGGCCGCCCCTCCCCGGTGCGCCCTCATGTGATCGCCCCTCCCAGGTACGCGCTGGCCACGCGCGGGTCGTCGGCCAGCACCGCGCACTCGCCCTCGGTCACCAGCCGCCCGGACTCCAGCACGTACGCCCGCCGGCACAGCTCGAACGCCAGCCGCGCGTTCTGCTCGATGAGCAGCACGGTTAGCCCCTGCTCGGCGTTGAGCGCGGCGAGGTGGGCGGCCAGGTCGGCGGTCACGGTGGGCGCGAGGCCCAGGGAGAGCTCGTCCACCACGAGCACGTCGGGCCGCGACATCATGGCCCGCCCGAACGCCACCATCTGCTGCTCGCCGCCGGACAGCACGCCGGCCCGCCGGCCGGCGAGCTCGGCGAGCCGGGGCAGCAGGTCGTAGACGAGGGCCGGGTCGCGCTGCCCCGAGCGCCAGCCGCCGAGCGCGAGGTTGTCGGCCACGGTCAGGTCGGGGAAGAGCTGGCGGCCCTCGGGGATGAGCGCGACCCGGCCGTCCGCGTGCACGGTGCCGGAGGAGGGTTTGAGCAGGCCGGCGAGGGTGTTGGCGAGCGTCGACTTGCCGGCGCCGTTCGGGCCGAGCAGGGCCACCATCTCGCCGCGCCGCACGGTGAGGGTGACGTGTTCGAGCGCGGTCGCGGTGCCGTACGAGACCACCAGGTCCTTGACGTCGATCATGAGGCCTGTCCGAGATAGGCGGCGAGCACCAGCGGGTCGGCCCGCACCTCGGCGGGGGTGCCGTCGGCGATGACCTGCCCCAGGTCGAGCACCACGACGCGGTCGGCGAGCCGGGTCACGAACGCCACGTCGTGCTCGATGAGCAGGATCGTCAGGCCGCCCGCCCGCAGCTCCTCGATCAGCTCCGCGAGGCGTTCGCGCTCGTTGCCGCGCAGGCCTGATGCGGGCTCGTCGAGCAGCAGCAGCCTGGGCCGCGCGCACAGGGCGCGGGCGAGCTGCAGCGCCCGCTGCTGGCCGATGGGCAGCAGGTCGGCGGGCCGGTCGGCCCATTCGGCCAGGCCCACGCGTTCGAGGGCGCGCGAGGCCTCGGCGGCGATCTCCAGCTCGTCGCGCCGGTGCCGCGGCAGCCGCAGCGCGGCAGAGACGAACCCCGCCCGGGTGCGCCCGTGCAGCCCCACCATGACGTTCTCCCTGACCGTCATGCCGCGGAAGACCCGGGCCGCCTGGAAGACGATGGACATGCCGAGCCTGGCCCGCCGGTGCGCCGCGAGCCGCTCGACGCGGTGCCCGAGGAAGGAGATCCGGCCGTGCTCGGCCGCCAGATGGCCGGTGATCAGGTTGAACAGCGTGGACTTGCCGGCCCCGTTCGGGCCGATGACGCCGCAGACTTCGCCGTCCGCGACGCTCAGCGAGACGTCGCGGACGGCGTAGACGCCCCCGAAGGATCGGGACACCCCGGTGACCTCCAGCACGCGCTACCCCGCCGCGGCGACGGTCTTGGCGAGCTGTTCGCCGGCCCATTCGGTGGGGACGAACTCGCCGTTCTTCACCGTGTTGATCGAGATGAACTCGGGGGAGAGCCCGGAATGATCGGTGGGGGAATAGCGGAAACGGCCGTTCGGCGTGATCAGGTCCATGGTCTCCAAAGCCTGCTGGATCTTGGTCTTGTCGGTGCTGTTCGCCTTCCTGATCGCCTCGAACAGCAGCAGGCTCGCGCTGTACCCGTCCTGCGCGAACTGCGGCGGCGGGTAACCGTGCTTCTGCTCGTACGGCGTGGCCATCTGCTCGATGACCTGTTTCTGCTTGCCGTCGGGCAGGTGCTCGCCGACCACGCCGATGGCGCTCTGCACGATCATGCCCTCGGCGGCGTCGCCCATCGGCTCCAGCCACAGCTTGCTGGCCTGCGACCCGGTGAGGAACAGCGGCGTCTTGAGCCCGGAGGCCACGTACTGCTTGGCGGCGGTCACGCCGGGCGCGCCCGAGCCCCAGAACACGAGCGCCTCGGCCGGCGAGTCGCGCACGTGCTGGAACAGCGGGCTGAAGTCGGAGGTCGTGGTCTCGTACGACTCGTCGACGGCGATCCGCACGCCGTACTTGGGGGCGAGCTCGACCATCGACGCGTGCCCCGAGACCGAATAGGCGCTCTTGGAGTCCCAGGCGACGGCGACCGTCCTGATGCCCTCGGCCTGGATGTACTGCAGGTAGCGCTCGGCGTACATGCTGGACAGGGCCGGGGTGACGAAGATGTACGGCTTGATCGGCTCGACCTGCTCCTGCGTGGGCGCCAGCGACAGGTACGGCATCTTGTCGCGCTGCGCGAGCGGCTCGACCGCGAGCGCCGAGTTGGAGAACACCGGGCCGATCAGGGCGTCGATCTCGCCCTTGATCTGGTTGTAGGCCACGATGCCCTGGTCGGGGGCGGTCTTGTCGTCGCGGGTGACCAGCTCGACCGTGCGGCCGAGCAGCCCGCCCTGCGCGTTGACCTGCTCGACCGCCAGCTCGACGGCCTTCTTGTCCTCGCTGCCGAGCGGGGTGTAGTTGCCGGTCAGGGAGACGATGAGGCCCACCTTGATCGGGTCCTGCGCGCCGGACCCGTCACCGCCGCCGCCGCTGCCGCCGCACGCGGCGACGGCGAGCACGAGAACGGCCAGGGACGGGAGCAACCTGCGCATCAGGACCTCCGTGCTCACTGCGTGAGGCGGCTCGGTCGCTAGGGAGCCGTCGCGTGTGGCCTGAATGTAGGCAGGTACATTACGGCTGTCAATAGATTGCCGAATATCTGGGGAGGGCTGCCATGCGGCCTCAATCGGTGATTCTCACCTTTCTCGGAGATCACGTATACGGCCGCGGGGTCTGCGTCGCGTCGAAAAGTTTCATCGAGGCGTTCGCCAGGGTGGGGATCTCGGAGGAGGCCACGCGCTCGACGCTGACCCGGATGGTCCGCCGCGGCCTGCTGCGCCGGCGCCGCTCGGGCCGCCGCATGTATTTCGGCCTCACCCCGACCAGCGCCGAGGTGCTCAGGGACGGCGAGCGGCGCATCTGGCACAGCGGCGTGGTCAACGACGCGGGCGACGACCGCTGGACGCTGATCGGCTTCTCGCTGCCCGAGTCGTGGCAGCGGCAGCGGCACGAGCTGCGGTCACGGCTGATCTGGGCCGGGTTCGGGCCGCTGCAGAACGGGCTCTGGATCGCTCCCGGCGAGGTGGACCCCGCTCAGGTGGTCGAGGATCTCGGCGCGAACGTGAAGGTCTTCTCCGCCGAGCCCCGACGCCCGACCGACATGCACACCCTGGTGCGCGACGCGTACGACCTGGAGGGCCTGGGCGACCGTTACCGGGAGTTCCTGAGCCGCTGGGACCGGGCCGACCCCGCGCCGGAGGCGCCCGACGACCTGGCCCGCTCGCTGATGCTGCTCACCGGCTGGCTGCAGATCATCAGGGCCGATCCGCGGCTCCCGCTGCGCTACCTGCCGCACGACTGGCCCGCGGAGAAGGCCCAGCGGGTCTGCCACGCGCTGCACGAGCGGTTCAGGGCGGAGGCGGTGACGGTCGCGGACGGGCTCCTCGACACCGTCCCTGACGAAAGTTGGGCAGAACGGTGACAGCGATCGCGATGTGGCCTAACTTGAGGGCTTGAGCGTCAAGGAGTGCCGATGCGGAATCAGGGGACGGGATCGTGGCCGGCACGCAGGGCGCGCATGACGCCCGAGCGGGTGGCGCTGACCTACCGCGGGCGCGACCACACCTACCGGGACCTGCGCGATCGCGCGTACCGGCTGGCTTCGGCGCTCTCCCGTCTCGACGTGCGGCACGGCGACCGGGTGGCCTTCCTGGGGGCCAACCAGCCCGCGATGGTGGAGACGTTCTTCGCCGCGGGGCTGCTGGGCGCGGTGTTCGTCCCGCTCAACACCCGGCTGGCCACGCCCGAGCTGCGCTACATCGTCGAGGACGCCGGCGCGCGGATCGTCGTGCTGGGCGAGGGGCAGGACGGCGCGGACCTCCCTGGCCGGCACATCCGGCCGGACGCGTACGAGGACCTCCTGCGCAGCGGCTCGCCCGAACCCGTCGACGAGCCCGTGGGCCAGGACGACGTGTGCCTGATCATGTACACGTCGGGCACGACCGGCCGCCCCAAGGGAGCCATGCTCACCCACGGCAACCTGACGTGGAACACCGTCAACCTGCTGGTCGACGTGCCGCTCGCGCACGACGAGGTGACGCTGGTCAGCGCTCCCCTGTTCCACATCGCGGCGCTGGCCCAGACGCTGATCCCGACCGTGCTCAAGGGCGGCAGGGCGATCTTGGAGCCGTCGTTCGACGTGGAGCGCACGTTCGACCTGATCGAGTCGGAGCGGGTCACGGTGATGTTCGGGGTGCCGTCGATGTTCGGCTTCCTCGCGCGGTCGCCGCGCTGGGCGGGGGCCGACCTGTCGAGCCTGCGCCACCTGCTGTGCGGCGGCGCGCCGGTGCCCGAGCCGCTGATCAGGACCTACCAGGAGCGGGGTCTGACGTTCCTGCAGGGGTACGGCATGACCGAGACGGCGCCGGGCGCCCTCTTCCTGGGGGCCGAGCACTCGATCGACAAGGCGGGCACGGCCGGGGTGCCGTGCTTCTTCTCGGACGTCCGCCTGGTCGCGCCCGACGGTTCCGCGGCGGGCCCCGGCGAGCCGGGCGAGGTGTACGTCCAGGGTCCGAACGTGATGCCCGGCTACTGGGGGCGGCCCGAGGAGAGCGCGAAAGTGCTCTCGCCCGACGGCTGGTTCCGCTCCGGAGACGTCGGCGTCGCGGACGAGGACGGCTACGTGCGCATCTCCGACCGGCTCAACGACGTGATCATCTCCGGCGGCGAGAACGTCTACCCCGCCGAGGTGGAGAGCGTCCTGTACGGCCACGAGGCGATCGCCGAGTGCGCGGTGATCGGCGTGCCCGACGACAGGTGGGGCGAGGTCGGCAAGGCCCTGGTCGTGACGCGGCCGGGCGCGAAGGCCGACCCCGCGGAGCTGCTGGCGCACCTGGACGGGCGGCTGGCCCGCTTCAAAATCCCGAAATATCTGGAAATCGTCCCCGAACTGCCCAAGAACGCGGCGGGCAAGCTGCTCAAAGCCCCGCTCCGCACGCTCTACGGAGGCCCCGACCACGGCCCCCATCCGAGGAGATGATCAGCAGTGCGCACCACACCCCCTTTCCGCGCTGACCACGTCGGCAGCCTCCTGCGCCCGCCCGCGCTGCTCCGCGCCCGCGAGAGCCTCACCGGCGACGCGCTGCGCGAGGTCGAGGACGAGGCCATCCGAGAGGTGGTACGCCGCCAGCAGGAGACCGGGCTGCAGAGCGCGACGGACGGTGAGTTCAGGCGGGCCTCCTGGCACATGGACTTCATCTACCAGCTCGGCGGCATCGGCCAGGCCTCCGACGAGCACATCACGGTCCGCTTCCACAACGAGCAGGGCGACATCGAGTTCACCCCCGCGGCGCTGCGCGTCCACGACCGGATCAGGCTGAACGAGCCCGTCTTCGCCGACGACTTCACCTTCCTGCGCGACACGCTCGCCGTCCGCGGCTCCGGCGTCGTGCCCAAGCTGACCATCCCCTCGCCCAGCATGGTCCACTACCGGGGCGGGCCCGCGGCCATCGACCCCGCGGTCTATCCGGACGTGGAGGAGTTCTGGAGCGACCTCAGCGCCGCCTACGCCGAGCAGGTGCGCAGGATCGGCGCGCTGGGCTGCACCTACCTGCAGTTCGACGACACCAGCCTGGCCTACCTCAACGACCCGGCCCAGCGGGCCGAGCTGGCCTCGCGCGGCGACGACGCCGACCACATGCACCTGCGCTACATCCGGCAGATCAACGCCGCGCTCGCCGCCAAGCCCGGCGGCATGACGATCACGACGCACATGTGCCGCGGAAACTTCCGTTCCTCCTGGGCGGCGGAAGGGGGGTACGACTTCGTCGCCGAGGCGCTGTTCAGCGAGCTGAAGGTGGACGGGTTCTTCCTGGAGTACGACGACGAGCGGTCGGGCGGGTTCGAGCCGCTGCGGTTCGTGCCGCCGGGCAAGATGGTGGTGCTCGGGCTCGTCACCACCAAGTCGGGCGAGCTGGAGTCGAAGGACACGCTCAAGCGGCGCATCGACGAGGCCGCGAAGTTCGTCGACCTCGACCAGCTCTGCCTGTCGCCGCAGTGCGGGTTCTCCTCCACCGTCGAGGGCAACCAGCTCACCGCAGACCAGCAGTTCGCCAAGCTCGCCCTGATCGTGGAGACCGCCCAGGAGATCTGGGGCTGAGCGTCAGGGTTCCTGGAGGGTCACGACCGCGCCCGTGAGGCGGGACTGCTCCGCGGCCCACACCACGCGGTGCGTCATCAGGCTCTCGGCCGCGTCCGACCGCAGCAGGGTGGCGTCACCCGAGGCCACGGCCGAGAGGAAGGCGTCGGTGAGCCCTTCGTCGCCGCCCCCGTGCCCGTCGCCCGCCGACGGCCCCTCCGCGCCGCCGGCGGCGACGAATTCCTCGGCGCCCGTACGGAAGTCGACCACGCGCAGCACGCCGCCGTCGCCGTCGATGTATCCGTGGGTGCCGAACAACCGCGTGCGCCGGTGCTCCATGGGGGTGAACGCGCTCATCGTGAACGAGCACGTCGCCCCGTCGCCGAACTCCATCACGACCTCCTGGTGGTCCACGACGTCGTTGTCGCACGCGTACACGCAGCGTCCGTACGGGCCGGTGCGCAGCGCCTCCAGCACGTCCTCCTCCGTGCGTCCCGGGGTGACGGCCGACAGCGGCCAGAACTCGCTCGACGGATCGCCGAGGCAGCCCAGGTAGAGCCGGGGCGCCGAGTACGGGCACGACGGCTCCAGAGGGCAGTCGAGGCACCGGTCGGCCGCCCCGGCGGGCCGGTCCCCGGCGTGGAAGTGTGACAGGGAGCCGAACGACGAGACCCGGGCAGGCGGCCGTCCGAAGAGGTGTACCAGCCAGTCGATGTCGTGGCACGCCTTGGCCAGCAGCATCGGCGCCGAGGTGTCCTGCCGCCGCCAGTGACCGCGGACGAACGAGTGAGCCTGGTGCCACCAGCCCACGGGCTCCAGGTGCTGGACGCTGACGAGCCGCCCGATCCTGCCCTCGTCCACCAGCTCCTTCACCAGGCGCGTGTACGGCGTGTACCGCAGCACGTGGCAGACGGCGAGCAGGATGCCGTTGCGCCGGGCCGCGTCGGCGATCCTGGCCGCCTCCGGCTCGTTCGTGGCCATCGGCTTCTCCAGGAGAATGTGGTAACCGAGGTCGGCCAGCGTCACCGCGGGTTCGGTGTGCAGCTGGTCGTGGGTGGCGATGACGGCCGCGTCGGCGACCCGCCCGCCCGCCGCGAGCTCCTTCCAGCCGGCGTGCGCCCGCTCCGGCGCGATGCCGAACTCCTCGACGAAGAGGGCGCGCCGGAGCGGGTCGGGATCCGCCACCGCCACCACCCGCCCGGCGCCCGTGGCGTGCGCGCGGCGCGCGTAGGTCAGCCCTCGCAGGCCGCCGCCGACGACGGCTAGAGTCACCTCAGTCATGGAACCTTCCCCGAAGAAATATCATGGAGAGCATCATTATTCGGTCTGGGAAAGCTGACAGCAAGGGGGACCGATGGCCGGCGAACTGAGCGGTGGTGACCTGTCGCGGCTCAGACAGCTCAACGCGCTCGCCGTGATCAAGGCGCTGCAGGGCGGGCCGTCGCTCACGCTCACCGAGGTCGCCAAGCGCACGGGCCTGTCGCGCGCGTCCACCGAGGACGTCGTCCGCGAGCTGCTGGACAAGGGCTGGGTCGCCGAGGCGGGCGCCACCGCGGGCGGCGTGGGCCGCCCGGCCAGGCGCTACCGCTTCCGGGCCGAGGCGGGGCGGGTGCTCGGCATCGACATCGGCGATCACAAGATCCGCGCGGTCGTCGCCGACCTGGACGGCGCCGTGCTGCACAGCGCCCGCATGCCCGTCACGCCCGAGATGGGGCGGGTCGAGCGGCTGGAGGCGGTCGACCGGGCCGCGGCGGAATGCCTGGAAGGGGCGAACCTGTCCGGCGGCGACGTGTGGGCCTCGGGCGTCGGGACGACCGGCCTGGTCGACGGAGCGGGCCGGGTGATGCTCTCGGAGGCGCTGCCCGAGTGGACCGGCGTCGACCTGGCCGCGCACGTGCGCCGGCTGGCCCCGGGCCCCGTGCTGGTCGAGAACGACAGCAAGCTCGCCGCGCTGGCCGAGTGCTGGCGCGGCGTGGCCCGCTACGCCAAGGACATGGTGTTCCTGCTGGCCGGGCTCCGCACCGGCGCGGGCCTGGTCATCGACGGGAAGCTGCACAGGGGGTTCGCCAACGCCTCGGGCGAGATCGGCGCGCTGCCGGTGCTCGGCTGGATCCGCGCCCAGGAGCATCTGAGCGCCGCCAGCGGCGAGGCGGGCGACGTGTTCGCCGCCGCGCGGGCCGGCGACAAGGCCGCCGCCAACGCCGTCCGCCGCTACGTCAAGGATCTGGCGCTCGGCGCCTCCGCGCTGGTGCTGGCGCTCGACCCGCAGATGGTCGTGGTCGGCGGGGGCTTCTCGCGCTCGGCCGACGTGCTCATCGAGCCGCTCAGGCGCGAGCTCGACCGCTGGTGCATCCGCACGCCCGAGGTGCGCATGTCGGCGCTGGGCGACGAGGGCGTGGTGCTCGGCGCCGTACGCCTGGCGCTCGACGACGTCGAGGATCGCGTGCTCGACGGCCGCTCCCCGCTCGTGAGCCATCTGTAACACACCGACTCTTGAAAGAAGTTTCACTGGACTCCATCATTACTCCCACGTTCTAGGGAAGGACCGGGATGATGTGGAAGTCGGCACGAGGCGGTGCCGCGCTCCTCTGCGCGGCGCTGCTCGCCTCCGCGTGCGGGGGCGGTGAGCAGGCCAGCACGGGCGCGCAGGCGGGCAAGGTGACGCTGTCCTACGGCGTCTGGGACGCCACCCAGCAGGCGGTGATGCAGGAGCTGGCCGCGGAGTTCACCAGGACCCACCCGAACATCGCCGTCAACGTCCAGCTCACCCCGTGGGCCGACTACTGGACGAAGCTCAAGGCCGCGGTCAGCGGCGGCTCGGCGCCCGACGTCTTCTGGATGAACGGCCCCAACTTCCAGCTCTACGCCTCCAACGGCGTCATCAAGCCGATCGAGGAGCAGGTCGACACGTCGGTCTACCCCAAGCAGCTCGTCGACCTCTACACCTACGAGGGCAAGCTGTACGGCCTGCCGAAAGACATGGACACGGTCGGCGTCTGGTACAACAAGACGCTCTTCGACGCCGCGAAGGTGAAATATCCGGCCGACGACTGGACCTGGGCCGACTTCAAGAAGACCGCCGCCGAGCTCACCGACCCCGCCAAGGGCGTCTACGCCGTCGGCGCCCAGCTCACCAGCTTCCAGGAATACCAGTACAACACCATCTACCAGGCCGGCGGCCACGTCATCTCCCCGGACGGCAGGAAGTCCGGCTACGACGACCCCAAGACGATCGAGGGCCTGAAGTTCTGGACCGACCTCATCGCCGCCAAGCAGTCGCCCGACCTCAAGACCATGACCGACACCGCCCCGCTCCAGCTCTTCGAAGCCGGCAAGCTGGCGATGTACTGGGGCGGGTCGTGGGACGTCGCCGAGTTCACCGGGAACGACTACACCAAGGACAAGGTCGACGTCGCCCCGCTGCCGAAGGGCGAGAAGCAGGCCACGATCATCCACGGCGTCGCCAACGTCATGTCGGCCAGGACCGAGCACCCCGCCGAGGCGTGGGAGTTCGTCAAGTTCCTCGGCTCCGAGCCGGCCGCCGACCTGCTCGGCAAGAAGGGCCCGACCCCGGCCTACGACGGCACCCAGAGCGACTGGGTGGCCGCCCATCCCGAGCTGAAGCTGCAGGTCTTCCTCGACGCCGTCGCGTACGCGGTGCCGTACCCGGTCTCCAAGAACACCGCCGCCTGGCAGGAGGCGGAGCTCACGCACCTCACCAGGGCGTGGACCGGCGAGGTGCCGATCGAGCAGGCGGCCGCGGACCTGGCGGCCGGGATGAACGACCTGCTGGCCAAGGAGTGACGTGACCACCACCGCCCGATCGCGGCCCGTCCGGGCGGCCCACGCGGCGAAGGGGCGTCGCCGGCCGCGGACCGAGGCCCTGTGGGGGTACGCCTTCATCGCCCCCACCGGGCTCGGGCTGGCCATCTTCTACCTGTGGCCCGTCCTGCAGACCGCGTACTTCTCCTTCACCGAGTGGGGCGCGTTCGGCGGGCACACCTGGACCGGGCTGGACAACTACACCCGGCTGCTCGGCGATCCCGAGGTGGGCCGGGCGGTGCTCAACACGCTGACGTACACCGCGCTCGGCCTCGTCGGCATCCCGCTCGCGATCGTGTTCGCGGCGCTGCTCAACCGGCAGGGGCTGCGCGGCGTGGGGGTCTACCGGACGGCGTTCTTCCTGCCCGTGGTCACCATGCCGGTCGCGGTGGCGATGCTCTGGCGCTGGCTCTACAACGGCGACTACGGGCTGGTCAACCAGCTGCTCGCCGCCGTCGGCGTGGACGGCCCCAACTGGATCGCCGACCCGGCCACCGCGCTGTACGCGCTGGTCGTGGTGGGCGTCTGGAGCAGCATCGGCTACAACCTGATCATCTTCCTGGCCGGCATGCAGGCCATCCCGAAGGAGCTGTACGAGGCCGCCGCCATGGACGGCGCCTCCCGGGTCACGCAGTTCTTCAGGATCACGCTGCCGATGTTGTCGCCGACCGCGTTCTTCATCTCCATCGTCTCGGTGATCGGCTCGCTGCAGCTGTTCGACCTGGTCTTCGTGATGACCGGGTCGGGCCAGTCGGCGCGGGCCAACCCGGCGTACGCGCGGCTGCAGACCGTGGTGCAGCTCTTCTACGAGCGGGCCTTCGTCACCGACGACCGCGGCTACGCGGCGGCCATCGTGATCGCGCTGCTGGTGCTCATCGCGGTGCTGACGATGGTGCAGTTCCGGCTCCAGCGGAAGTGGGTGCACTATGTCTGAGCGTCGCGCCTACGGCGTGCACGCGGTGCTCGCGGCGGCGTCGCTGGCGATGGTGGCCCCGTTCGTGTGGCAGGTCATCACCTCGCTCAAGACGCTGAGCGGCGCCACCCGGGTGCCGCCCACGCTGCTGCCCGAGGGCCGGTGGGACAACTACGCGAAGGTCTTCGACCTGCTGCCGTTCGGCGACCAGTTCCTCAACACCGTGATCATGGCGGCCGGGCGCGTGGCCGGCCAGGTGCTGTTCTGCTCGATGGCCGCCTACGCCTTCGCCCGGCTCCGCTTCCCCGGCAGGAACGTGTTGTTCGGCGTGTTCCTGTCGGTGCTCATGGTCCCGCCGCAGCTGTTCGTGATCCCGCAGTACCAGATCATGTCGTCGCTCGGCTGGCTCAACAGCCTCCAGGCGATCATCGTGCCGGGGCTGTTCAGCGCGTTCGGGGTGTTCCTGCTGCGGCAGTTCTTCCTCGGGCTGCCGCGCGAGCTCGAGGAGGCGGCCAGGCTCGACGGCGCGGGCCCCGTCCGGATCTACTGGTCGGTCATGTTGCCGCTGGCCAGGCCGGGGCTGGTGGCGCTGGCCATCCTCACCCTGCTCTGGGCGTGGAACGACCTGTTCTGGCCGCTGGTGGTCAACACCGACCCCGAGAAGATGACGTTGTCGGCCGGGCTGGCCGCGCTCCAGGGCCAGTACCAGACCGACTACCCCGTCCTCATGGCCGGCTCGCTGATCGCCTCGCTCCCGGTGATCGCCGTCTTCGTGTTCCTGCAGCGGCAGTTCATCCAGGGCATCGCGCACACGGGCACCAAGGGCTGAGGAGGGCCCGGCCCGGGCCCTCCTCAGCTACCGCATGACGATCGTGGTGAGCGCCCTCGGCTGCAGCGTCACCGTACGGCCGCGCACCGGCGACGGCGCGAGCGAGTGGGCGCCGTCGGTGAGGTGGGCGGTCGCCCTGCCGCGCACGCCCTTCCACGTGACGGGGGCGGTTCCCGTGTTGAGCGCCACGACGACGCGGGAGCCGTCGCGGTTGCGGAACGCCGAGACCTTCAGCGCCGGATCGGCCGCCGACGCCTCCAGCCGCACCGCGCCGGGCCTGATGAACCTGCTGTACGCGGCCAGCGCCCACAGCCGCTTCGACACGTGGTACGTCCCCGCCGCGTCGTCGATCTGCAGCAGCGCCCGCGTCGCCCCGCGCGAGCCGCCCAGCCAGTAGACGTAGGCGCTGACGCCGCCCAGGGTGAGGGCGTCGTGCACGGCCTCGGCGATGGCGAAGCCGTCGTAGCCGCTGCCGTCGTCCCAGTTCTCGTTCCAGGTGTCGCCGCCGGGGTTCCACTCCGACATCCAGGTCTTCCTGTCCGTCGGCAGCGGGCCGTCCACGGGGCTGGCGTAGGTGTGCCCGGTGTGGGTCTTCACCCAGCGGCGGGCCTCGGGGTCGGCCTCGATCGCGGCGGTGTACGCCTTGGCCTCCGTCCAGCCGAACGAGTCGCAGCAGGCCACCTTCACGCCCCTGGCGACCGGCCCCAGCACCTTGACGAACTCGGCGGCCTGCTCGGGGGTGAAGCGCATGGAGGCGTACGTGGCCGTGTAGTCGGGTTCGTTCGTGAAGCCCAGGTCGGTGATCCTGATGCCCTCCTTGGCGTAGAACCGCGTGTAGGCCACCAGGTAGTTCGCATATGCCCGGTGCCACTCGGGCTTGAGGGTGCCGCCGTTCTTGTCGTCGCCGTTGTCCTTCATGTAGCCGGGCGCGCTCCATGCGTCGGCGAAGAACCGCCGCACGCCGTACGCCCTGGCCTCCTTGGCCACCCACACCTGGCTGTTGTCGTCGCCGTCCCAGACGTACTCGGGCGGCGCGTCGGGGCCGCCCGGATCCTCGGGCTGGATTGACACCATGTGGTCGTACGGGCTGCCTGCGGGGGAGGAGCCGATGCCGAGCCGCAGGATGCTGAGACCGGCGCCCTTGCCCTGGTGGAACCACAGGTCGAGGATCTCCCGCTGCCGGGTCCGCGGCAGGGCCTTGAGCAGCTCGTTGCGCCGGAACGCCTGGGAGATGCCGAAGCCGTCGATCTCCTGGTGCCGGACGCGCTCGTTGACGGTGATGGCGGGCGGGCCGGCGGGGTGCGCCGGGTGCACGGCGGGGAGGCCGAGCAAGGTGACCGCGACGACTGCTCGTAACATGGCACCCTTTCCCGAAACTTTCGGATGAAGCTCGATAGATTTCGTGCTCGCCGTGACCGTAAGCGCCCGGAGGGGGCCACGTCAACGGGTGATCGGGTGGGCGTTTCTCTGGATTCAACGGCGAATCGTGGTTGATGTCAGATTTGATCCGGCTTCCATGGCGTCAAATCATATTCCTTCGCTATTGAGCGCCACATCTCGGAAAAGCGAACTTTTGCCGCCTGTGCGTCGCCGGATCTGTCGATGCCGCGGCGGAAGTCGCCGTCGCCCGCGGTGGATCCCGTGCAATTCCCGCCGCTCTGCCGCCGCGCCCAGGCGAGGAACGCGGCGTCGGCCTCGTACGAGGCGCTGAGCGCGTCGACGAGGGCGTCCTTGAGCTCCGCGCCGCCCGCGAGCGCCGCCACGTCGAGGGCGCGGGCGTCGGTGAGCTGCTCGCGCCGGCGGTCGGTGATGTCCTGGATGGCGTCGCGGCCGTGCCGCTCACACCTCCGCGCGCGCTCGATGGCGTCGGAGAGGCTGGAACGGGCGGAACTGCTGCTGGACAGCAGGTCGTTGACGGCCTCGGCCTGCCGCTCCGCCGACGGATCCGGCGAGGTCGCGCCCGAAGACGGGGTGGGCTCGCCCGGCGACGAGGCGGGTGCGGTACCTCCGGTGGCCGATGGCGGCGCGTCGCCCGCGGGCGCGGACGCCCCGGCCTCTCCCGCGCCCGCGGTCTCGGCGGGCGCCGGGGCGCGGCCGGCGACGGCCCACCAGGTCGCGGCGGTCACCAGTACGGCGGCGGCCAGGCCGGTGAGCAGGGGCATCCGGCGCCAGAGCGGGGCGCGCCGCCGCGGACGGAAAGGCCCGGGGCGGTGCGTGGCCGGCGAGGTCGTACCGGGAGAGGAGAGCCGGGCCCGGCAGCGCGGGCACCGGAGCAGGCCGCCGACGTCGGACCCGCATCGTCCGCACAGACGGCTGGAGCCGGGGTCGTGGGTCAACGCGTCCTCCCGCATATTTCATAAACTCTGACGAAATGCTGCATTTGTCCTGCACCTTTTTGCGTGCGCTTTGCTGACGCCGAGACTATTTGAATAAGCTCACCTAAGGTCGGTTCCGAACGTAAAAGGAAGGGCGGAACACATGGCCGTCGACAGCTCGTCCGCGAGATCCCGGCGCACCGCGGATTCATCATCGGGCCCGCCGCCCGTCAGCAACGCCACGCGCTACCTTTGCGCCGCCGCCTACCTCGACCACGGCTTCCGTGACCGGGTGCTCGACGAGCTGCTGTTCGACCCCTATCGCGCGGTCCCGCCCTCCTACGGCGGGTTCGACCTCATGCCGGTGCTCCACCACTGCCGGCGCGCCCGCGCGATCCTCACCGTCCGCGACGCGCTGATCACCCTGCTCTTCGCCGCCGGCCTGCTGCTCACCCCGCTCACCACGATCATGTGGATGCTCGTCCTCGTCCCCTTCGTCCTGCTCACGGTCGACAGCGTCCGCCGCGCGCCGCTGCGCGTGCGCGTGACGATCCTGCTCGTGGGGGCCCTGCTCACCCTGTGGCCCTTCACGTACGGGCTGGCCCCGATGCTGGCCGATCTGACCGGCTCGGGGTCGTCCTACGACAGCGCCTACGAGCCGGAGTCCTCTCCCGGCGACAGCGGCGGGAGCACGCTGGTCGAGATCCTGTTCATCCCGGCCGCCACGCTCACCATCGTCGTGGTCTACCGCGTGGCGATCTACCTCACGCTCGCCGGCACGCTCAGGCCGGGCACGCCCGAGCCGGTCACCGGGGTCACCCACCCCAAGACGTCACGCCGCCTCGACTACATCCGCAGGGCCCAGTGGGGCAACGTGACGATGTACGCCAACGAGGACGCGTTCATGGGCGCCGGGTCCATCGAGCGCAGCTGGTCGATCGCCGTCGAGCTCGACCGCGTCCGCCACGACCACGTGAGCAGGCGGCGCAACGAACCCGTCGACATCGACCCGGTGGAGCTGCACACGTTCGTCCGCGAGCGCCTCAAGGACATGCGCGACCGCGTCCTGCGGCCCAACGAGGGCATCCAGCGCCTCGACATCGGCGACCACGTGGTGACCAGGGGCATCTTCACGGTCAGCGACTGGCACGGTGACCGCGCCAGGACCGCGCACCCGATGATCGGGCAGCACGGCCTGCCGAAATGCGAGGTCACGCCGGAGGAGATCGAGGCCATCATCCGCCACCCCCAGGGCGGCGTGCGCTACTACCAGCGGCTCACCATCAACAACGACGGCCAGGAGATCCGCGACCCCAGCGGCAACCTCGTCGCCCCCGCGGAAGACCAGGAGGCGCTGACGTCCGCCTTCATCTACCTCGCGGTCGAAGGACGGATGCTCTACACCCAGTTCGTGGTCACCGTGCTGCCGCCGGCCCTCGGCGCCTACCACGTGGTCGATCAGCTGCCGACGATGACCGGCGTGCGGATCGCGTGGGAGGCGGTCAAGATGTTCAAGCTGCGGTTGCTGCGCGACGTGCTGGCCGCTCCCACGCGGGTCGCCCGCACCGCGGTGCAGGCCGTGCGCCAGAGCCTGATGGCGCCCGACCCGCGCAAGCACATCGTCTACCCGTACGGCGCCCGCTTCAGCGTCCGCGAGCTCGGGGCGAGCGAGGACCTGCAGACCCACATCCAGGTGCTCGACGTCGCGAAATACACCCGGATGATCGAGCAGCGGCTCACCGAGGCCGTCCTCGACTACCTGGAGGATCACGAGGTCGACACGGGGGCCTACCGGTTGCAGGCGGCCAGCGTGACCATGAACACCGTGTCCGTGGGCGCGGGCGGCTCGGTCAGCGGCCCCGTCGCCTTCGGCCGCCAGGCGTCGGCGACCGTCCACAACAGCGCGCGGCCGGGCGCGTGACGAGCGAGGAGGAGCGCATGGGCGACGAATACGGCGTGCACGTCAGCGGCGGCGGCCGGATCAGCGGGCCGATCGCGATGGGCGCCCACGCCCGCGCGGTCGTCGTCAACGGCGGCGATCCGGCGGGCAGCGAGGCGGAGGCGCTCCTGGAGCGGCTGGAGCGCCTGCTCGCGGCGCACGAGCCCGACCTCGCCGAGCCCGCGCGGGCGCGCAGGGACGCGGGCGACATCCGGGAGGAGCTGGCGGAGACCGAGCCCGACCGTTCGCGCATCCTCGACGCGCTCAGCCGGCTCTCCGCCCGCGCCGCCGAGGTGGCCCCCATCGTCGAGGTCGTCTCGCAACTCCGCGCCCTCTTCCCCTGACGCCCGCGCATCGACCCCGGCCGCTCCTGCTCGGCTGTCGACGCCCGGCCGCCTCCGGTCGCCCGTTCATGGCCGCTCGGGGGTTTCCGTCGCGCCCATCGGGCGGCCGGACGCCTGCCGGCGGTGGGAGGCCAGTGTGGGCGGCCCCGCTCAGCGGTGAGGCCGGCACCGTGGAACGGCCGCTCGGCGGTGACAGTGGTTCAGCGGTGGGGCCGGAGGTCCAGTCAGCGGTAGACGGCGACGGCGGCCTCGCCGACGAGCGCGTCGACCACCGCCACCACCTCGCCGACCACGGGGGAGCTCTCATGGGAGATCTCGCGCAGGCGGCCGACCAGCCGGGCGCTCGGCTGGTCCAGATAGAGCTCCTGCTCCAGCCGCAGCACGGCCACCAGCCCGCACAACCCGGCGCATCGGGCGTCCGGCTGTTTCCAGCCCTCGACCGCCGAGCGCGCCCCCGCGGAGGCCCGCACGACCGAGGCGATGTCGGCGGGCTCGTACCGCGTGTACGGCAGCACGCCCAGACGGCGGCCGCTCACCTGGACGAGCACGCCCGAGGTGATCAGCGCCTCCCGGGTGCGGTCGTGGATGCCGTCCGCCGCCTTCTTGAGCAGATACCTGAGCTCCCTGCCTGCGGGGTGGCGCAGGAGGAGGGAGATCAGGTCGTCGGCGATCGCGTCGCCGGTGGGAGCGCGGCGGGTGGCGGCGGCCTGGCCCTTGGCGACGGCGACGCGTCCGCCGAGCGCGAGGTCGAGCAGCACGGCGCCGGCCAGCCCGAGCGACATCGACGACGGATGGATCAGGGGCCTGCCCGACTGGTCGTGGGCGATGAGGTACAGGTCCTGGTGGAGGGGGAGCGAGTTCATGGAGCGGAGGTCCTCGCCGACCCTCGTCCAGCCTCGGAGGGCATGCCGTCCAGGGCCGGCCGGCGGCCCAGGGCATAGAGGACGGCCAGTGCCACGACGCCGGCGCCCAGCCAGACGAGGCCCACCACCTGGGCGAGGACGTTGGCGTTGATCACCACGAAGACCAGGATGCCCATGCCGATCAGCGGCGCGACGAGGTGCGACCACAGTTTGTCGGAGCCGTTTCGCAGCGCGTAGTGCACGATCACCGACACGTGCAGGACGATGAAGGCGGCCATGGCGCCCATGTTGATCAGGCTGGTGAGGAGGTCGACGCCGTCGGAGCGGCTGGACATCCACAGGCCGATGCCCACGGACAGCAGGGAGACGAGGACGATGGCGTTGGCCGGCACCGAGTGTCTGACCGACACCTTGGCGAGGAACGACGGGAGTTGCCGGTCGCGCGCCATCGCGTAGAGCAGGCGCGACACCG
Source organism: Nonomuraea deserti (assembly GCF_004348685.1). Taxonomy (GTDB): domain Bacteria; phylum Actinomycetota; class Actinomycetes; order Streptosporangiales; family Streptosporangiaceae; genus Nonomuraea; species Nonomuraea deserti. The sequence goes on from NZ_SMKO01000035.1 coordinate 57,622, forward strand.
CGACCTGGGCGACCATGGTGTTGGCCACGCCCCAGGAGAGCGCGGTGGCCGTCAGGGTGACGTGCCTGAGCCATTCGCCGCCCGCCAAGGCGGCGGCGTCGTAGAACGCGGTGCCGCTGTCCTTGACCAGCAGCCCGCCGGGGTCGGGCACCAGCAGGGAGGCGACCCAGACCTGCGTGACGAAGAGCAGGCCGGCGAGCAGCAGCGCCACCCGCATCGCCCTGCCGACCTGGGCCGAGCCGCCGGTGGACTCCTCGACGAGCATGCTGATGCCGTCGAAGCCGATGAACGACAGGACCGCCACGGAGACCGCGGCGAACATCACCGGCCAGGAGAAGGTCTCCAGGTTGAACAGCGGTGACAGGCTGAACCCGTGGCCCTTGCCCTGGAGCAGCGCCCAGAGGCCCACCAGGAGGAACAGCCCCAGGACGAGCAGCTCGAATCCGATCATCATGCGGGTGAGCCGGACCGTCATGCGGATGCCCCGCAGGTTGATCCCGGTGTTCACGGCCACGAAGACGATCAGCCAGGCCCATACGGGGACGCCCGGCACGAGGTCGTGCATGGCGAGCGAGGCCACCAGGTAGAGCAGGCAGGGCACGAGGATGTAGTCGAGCAGGACCATCCATCCGGTCATGAACCCGACCGGCGGGGCGATGCCGCGCCCGGCGTAGTTGTAGACGGAGCCCGACAGGGGGAACGCCTTGACCATCTGCGCGTACGAGGCGGCGGTGAAGAGGAGCGCGATCATCCCGACGAGGTACGCCAATACCGGCATGCCGCCGGAACGGGAATAGACCAGGCCGAAGATCGCGAAGGGCGCGATCGGCACCATGAAGGCCAGGCCGTAGGACACGAGGTCGGTCAATCCGACCCCGCGGCGTAACTCCTGCCGGTAACCGAACTGCTCGATGTTCTCTGAAGCGCGCACGACAAGCCTCTCCGTGTCGTCATGCAGGGTGGGGGATCCAGTCCGGCGATCCTCGCGTAGCCCGGTGCCGGGTCGCAAGGGTGATCACGGTGATGTGCCACATGGCAGTGCCGGCGCGCTTCAGCGGTCGCCGTGGCGGCTCTTCCCACCGGGAGAGTGTCCGCCGTGGTGGCTCTTCTTGCCGGAGGAGTGCCCGCCGTGGATCATGCCGGGGCGCAGCGGTGGAGCCTGGCCGTAGCCGATGGCGCCCATCATGCCCTGTTCCTGGTGGTACAGGTTGTGGCAGTGGAACATCCACTCGCCGGGGTTGTCGGCGTGCACGTCGATGTGGAGGCGCTCGCGCGGCTTGATGTTCACGGTGTCCTTGCGCGGCCCGTACCGTCCGCGGGCGCGCAGCTGGAAGGTGTGGCCGTGCAGGTGCATCGGGTGCCACATGGGCGACTGGTTGTCCAGGACGATCCTGAGCGTCTCGCCCGGTTCGACGCGAAGCCGCAGCGGGTCGCTCGCGAGCCGGTCGTTGAGCGTCCACTCGTTGCCCGACTCGCGCATGCCGAGCGTCACGGCGACGGCTTTGGTCGGGAAGGGGAGGTGGTCGGCGGGCCGGGCGTCCAGGTCCTGATATTTCAGCATCCGTCGCTTGAGTTCCGGCACCTTGACCCGCGGTGGCGGCGTGTCGGCCTTCCGCGAGGTCCGCACCACCGCGTACGCCCGCCCGCCCTTGCCC
>NZ_SMKO01000360.1 GCF_004348685.1 Nonomuraea deserti
CCGCCTGCACTCAGCCATCGGCCACCTCCCGCCCGAGGAGTTCGAGGCGATCTACTACGCTCAGCACCATCCCAACGAAGCCCTAGCAATCAACCGCTGAGGTCTCCATCAAAGCCGGGGCGATTCAGCACGGCGATCTCCTCTCGCTCGGCGAAGGACAGGTAGCGGCCCGACGGTGGGTTCAGGCTGATCGGTGGCATGCCGCCACCCTCACGGAACCATCGCGGTCCCAACGGCATTGACACGCCGCACGCGACGGCAGCCTCCTCGCTCGACAGCCCTTCCGCGATGAATCGCCAGAAACGCTGCCGCTCCTCGCGCCGATTGACCGAGGGCCGTCCCGGTGACCGAAGCGGTGGGCGACCAGCCAGAATCGCCACACGCGCCCTTCCCTGCGCCACAACATCCTCCTCGACGATCGAGGTGTTGCGACGACCAGTTGAATCCGCCGAGCGTGTCTCCTTCCCGCCGACCGAACGGTCCTGATATGGGGAGCGCAAGAGGACGAGGGTTCCATCAACGAGCGAGCTTAAGCCGCTCGTCCAGCGGCAAGCAGCCCGAGAAATCACCCGCGCCAAGGACCACTTGAAAGCCGCATAAATGCTGATCCATAGGTCTTGACGATTGCTCTGCTACCCGTGTTCGTCGCCCAGTGTGTTGAGCCCCTTCATCGCCAGGTCGAGTCCGCGTCTGACCGCCTTGAGTTGCTCCTCCTCCGACAGGCCGGACTGTTCGGAACTGGCCAGCGAAGCCGCCTGTGCCGCGCCCAGGAGGGAGCCGATCGCGGCCGCCGCCGTGATCGGGTCTAGCTCGTCGGGGCAGGCCTTGACCAGCGCCTCGGCTATTCCGCGCTGCATGTCGAGTAGAACGTGTAGCGACTTGGCCTGCACGGCGGGCACGGTCGTTGCGATGCGCTTGTAGGTTTCCATGCGCTCGGGGTCGCCTGCCGTAGGTCCTTCGGTGTAGTAGGTGGCGAGGATCGCGTCATAGAGCCTGAGTAGCAGGTGAGGGATGCTCTCGCCGGGCTCGCGCTGGGCGATCACCTTCTGCGCCTGCTCGGTGTAACCGCCCGCGTTGCCGAAGACCACGTCCTCCTTGGCCGGGAAGTGGTTGAAGAACGTCTTCATCGACACGTCCGCCTCCGAGGCGATCTGCGCGATCGTGGTGCGCTCGTAGCCCTGCTCGGCGAACAGCTTGAACGCGGCGTCGACAAGTAGCTGCCTGGTCTGGCGCTTCTTACGCTCGCGCCTGGTCTCCTCCACAGGAGGAATCTTACAACATTACTACCTTTACACATATTCTACTTTTACCTAAAGTGAACATATGTCAGGAAGCCCTCTCAGGGAGAGGAAGGCAGATGTCCTTGCCGACACGACGACCCGCCGGATGCCCCTTCGACCCGCCGGCCGAGCTCACCCGGCTACGCGCCGAGGAACCCGTCTGTCCCCTGACCTATCCCGACGGCCACGAGGGCTGGCTGGTGACCAGTCACGCCCTGGTCCGGCAGGTGCTGTCCGACCCGCGCTTCAGCCGCAGGGCCGAGCTCTGTCACAGCCCTTTCCGGGTCGTGGGCGGCAACGCCGAGCCGCAACCGGCGCCGCCCGGGGGCTTCCCCGGGATGGACCCGCCGGAGCACACCCGCTACCGGCACCTGCTGACCCGCCAGTTCACCGTCCGCCGGATGCGCCGACTCAGCAGCGGCATCGAAGAGATCACCGCCGAACACCTCGATGCCATGCAGGCCCAGGGCCCGCCCGTCGACCTCGTCGAGGCGTTCGCCGTACCCATCCCGAGCCGAGTGATCTGCGAGCTGCTCGGGGTGTCCGCCGCCGACAGGAGCCAGTTCGTCGGCGCCATGTCCCTCGTGGGACGCATGGGCGTCACTGCGGAGGAGCAGATCGCCGCGCTGCAGCCCATGATCGAGTACGTGAGCGAGCTGATACGGGCGAAGCGCGCCAAACCCACCGACGACGTTCTCAGCGACCTGACCAGCAGCACCGACCTCACCGACGACGAGTTGACCACCATCGGTACGCAAATGGTGGCCGCGGGATTCGACACCACAGCCAACATGATCGGTCTGGGCGCGTACGCGCTGATGAGCCACCCCGACCAAATCCCCGCCCTGCGCGAACCCGGCGCCGTCGAAGAACTGCTCCGGTATCTGAGCGTCATCCCCGGCACCGTACGCGCCGCGCTGGAGGACCTCGAACTCGGCGGGGTCACGATCAAGGCGGGCCAGTCGGTCACAGTCTCCATCCCCGCCGCCAACCACGACCCCCAGCACTTTCCCGAACCTGGCACACTCGACCTGCACACACCCGCTTCCGGGCACGTGGCCTTCGGCCACGGCATCCACCAATGCCTCGGCCAGCAACTGGCGAGAGTGGAACTGCAGGTGGCGCTGCCCGCGCTGTTCGACAGATTCCCGACAATGCGGCCCGCCATACCCGTGGGAGAGATTCCTCTGCGCACTGACATGCTGGTCTACGGCGTGCACCGACTGCCCATTACCTGGAGCTGATCACGGAAATGGCCGTCGAGCCCGATCGACGCTGGCGACCGGCCAGGGAACAGGACGATAATCCCACCCGAGCTGGTACCGGACACGGTCGCGGCTCGTCATGGGCATGCTCGATCAGGCACGTTCTCGCCGGTTGGCGCTCAGGGCCGCGGGATGCCGTCCTGGAGCCAGTGGCCAGGTGTGATGCCTGCGCGGTCGACAGGTGGAGGACCTCCTACACCCAGCGATGCACGGTGCTGGGCGATACGTTGTTGCCGGCCACGTCGGCCAGGCGTAGGTCATGGCGCAACGCTGCGAGCACGATTCTGACCTGATCAATGCCTGCCGGTCTCGATTGGTGACCGTCGCCCTACTCCATCACGGCCATCCATCAGCATGCTGCACGATCTGCGGGCCAGCAGATCTCGTCCGTCCCGTATCGACATGAATTGAACCGATCTTCCGGAGCGCACGTCCTACCATTGTGGCTCTGCACGCTCCTCGTCCGAAAGGCAGCCAAATGAGCACAGCGGTGAGGTGCGCGGCGGGAGCGGTGGTGCTCGCCTTAGCGGCCAGCGGGTGCGCCGCCGGGGAACGCCGCGGCGGCGAGCCCGCCTCGCCGCCTCCGCCGGGGATCGCCCCGGGAAGCCGTAGCCACGCATCGACCCCGTCCGAAGAACGCCCTGCGGGCGGCGTGCTGGGAGTGCGTGCGCTGCCGCAGGGCCAGGGCGCCGTGGTTGAACTGACGGCGCTGGACCGCGGGTCACGTCCACGGACGTGGTGTATGAATCGATCTTCGAGTGATCCCGTTTCTGCAGGTTAAGCGGTAAGTGTCTGCGGGAGCGGATTCTGGGTCGGCGCGTCGCCAGTGATAAGCCGGACGCGGGC
>NZ_SMKO01000361.1 GCF_004348685.1 Nonomuraea deserti
GCTCTGCAGACCGAGTCGTTCGATTGGTTGCTCGGCAACGAGAAGTGGAAGGCCCGGGTAGAGGCGGCTCGCCAGGCCGGGCGCAGGGACGTCCCGACCCAGTCGGGTCTCGAAGAGATCTTCGAAGAGATCAGTCCGATCGAGGACTTCTCGGGGACCATGTCCTTGTCGTTCCGCGACCACCGGTTCGAGCCGCCGAAGTACTCCGTAGACGAGTGCAAAGACAAGGACATGACCTTCTCCGCCCCGATGTTCGTGACGGCGGAGTTCATCAATAACACCACCGGTGAGATCAAGAGCCAGACGGTGTTCATGGGCGACTTCCCGCTCATGACGCCGAAGGGCACGTTCATCATCAACGGCACCGAGCGTGTCGTGGTCTCGCAGCTGGTCCGTTCGCCCGGCGTCTATTTCGAACGCAACGTCGACAAGACGTCCGACAAGGATCTGTACGGCTGCAAGGTCATCCCGTCCCGGGGTGCCTGGCTGGAGTTCGAGATCGACAAGCGCGACAGCGTCGGTGTGCGCATCGACCGCAAGCGCAAGCAGGCCGTCACCGTGCTTCTCAAGGCGCTGGGGTGGACCAACGAGAAGATCCTCGAGCGTTTCGGCCAGTACGAGTCGATGCGGGCCACCCTGGAGAAGGACCACACGGCCGGCCAGGACGACGCGCTGCTCGACATCTACCGCAAGCTGCGGCCGGGCGAGCCGCCGACCAAGGAGTCGGCGCAGACCCTGCTGGAGAACCTCTACTTCAACCCCAAGCGGTACGACCTGGCCAAGGTGGGCCGCTACAAGATCAACAAGAAGCTCGGGGTCGACTCGGAGATCACCCAGGGCACCCTGACCGAGGACGACATCGTCGCCACGATCGACTATCTGGTCCGGTTGCACGCCGGCGAGGATGCGGTGCCGGGCGCCAACGGGGAGACCGTCGTCGAGATCGACGACATCGACCACTTCGGCAACCGCCGCCTGCGCAGCGTCGGCGAGCTCATCCAGAACCAGGTCCGCCTGGGCCTGGCCCGCATGGAGCGCGTCGTGCGCGAGCGGATGACCACGCAGGACGTCGAGGCGATCACGCCGCAGACCCTGATCAACATCCGCCCGGTGGTCGCGTCGATCAAGGAGTTCTTCGGCACCTCGCAGCTGTCGCAGTTCATGGACCAGATCAACCCGCTGGCCGGGCTGACGCACAAGCGGCGCCTGAACGCGCTGGGTCCCGGTGGTCTGTCGCGTGAGCGGGCCGGTTTCGAGGTCCGTGACGTGCACCCGTCCCACTACGGCCGGATGTGCCCGATCGAGACCCCTGAAGGCCCTAACATCGGCCTGATCGGGTCGCTGGCCTCCTATGCCCGGCTGAACGCCTTCGGCTTCGTCGAGACGCCCTACCGCAAGGTGGTCGACGGCAAGGTCACCGAGCAGATCGACTACCTCACCGCCGACGAGGAGGACCGTTTCGTCAAGGCGCAGGCCAACACGGTGCTCAACGCCGACGGGTCGTTCGCCGACTCCCGGGTCCTCGTGCGCACCAAGGGCGGCGAGACCGAGCTCGCCCGTGCCGAGGAGGTCGACTACATCGACGTGTCGCCGCGCCAGATGGTGTCGGTGGCCACGGCGATGATCCCCTTCCTCGAGCACGACGACGCCAACCGGGCGTTGATGGGCGCCAACATGATGCGCCAGTCGGTGCCGCTGCTCAAGAGCGAGGCGCCGCTGGTCGGCACCGGCATGGAATATCGCGCCGCGACCGACACGGGCGACATGGTCAGCTCCGAGAAGGCGGGTGTGGTCGAGGAGGTCTCGGCCGACTACGTCACGATTTTGAACGACGACGGCACGCGGACGACGTACCGGGTGGCGAAGTTCCGGCGTTCCAACATGGGCACCTCGTTCAACCAGAAGCCCATCGTCGCCGAGGGCGACCGGGTCGAGGTCAACCAGGTGATCGCCGACGGGCCGTGCACCGACCAGGGTGAGATGGCGCTCGGCAAGAACCTGCTGGTGGCGTTCATGCCGTGGGAGGGCCACAACTACGAAGACGCGATCATCCTGTCCCAGCGGCTGGTGCAGGACGACGTGCTGTCCTCGATCCACATCGAGGAGCACGAGGTCGACGCCCGTGACACCAAGCTGGGTCCGGAGGAGATCACCCGCGACATTCCCAACGTCTCCGAGGAGGTCCTGGCCGACCTCGACGAGCGCGGCATCATCCGCATCGGCGCCGAGGTCGTTCCCGGCGACGTCCTGGTCGGCAAGGTCACCCCGAAGGGCGAGACCGAGCTGACGCCTGAGGAGCGGCTGCTGCGCGCGATCTTCGGTGAGAAGGCCCGCGAGGTGCGCGACACCTCGCTGAAGGTGCCGCACGGCGAGCAGGGCAAGGTCATCGGCGTCCGGGTGTTCAGCCGTGAGGAGGGCGACGAGCTGCCGCCGGGGGTCAACGAGCTGGTCCGCGTCTACGTGGCCCAGAAGCGTAAGATCACCGACGGTGACAAGCTGGCCGGCCGGCACGGCAACAAGGGTGTCATCTCCAAGATCCTGCCGGTCGAGGACATGCCGTTCCTGGAGGACGGCACCCCGGTCGACATCATCCTCAACCCGCTGGGCGTGCCCGGCCGGATGAACGTCGGCCAGGTGCTGGAGACCCACCTGGGGTGGATCGCCGCCAGGGGCTGGGACATCTCCGGGGTGCAGGAGGCCTGGGCCGGGCGGCTGCGCGAGAAGGGCTTCGAGAAGGTCGCCCCGCGCACCAACATGGCCACCCCGGTCTTCGACGGCGCCCACGAAGAGGAGATCGTCGGTCTGCTCGACAGCACGGTCCCCAACCGTGACGGGGATCGACTGGTCGAGCGGAGCGGCAAGGCCCGCCTGTTCGACGGCCGTAGCGGCGAGCCGTTCCCCTATCCGATCTCGGTCGGCTACATCTACATTCTCAAGCTGCTCCACCTGGTCGACGACAAGATCCACGCGCGCTCGACCGGTCCTTACTCCATGATCACTCAGCAGCCGCTCGGCGGTAAGGCCCAGTTCGGTGGCCAGCGCTTCGGTGAGATGGAGGTGTGGGCGCTGGAGGCCTACGGCGCCGCCTACGCCCTGCAGGAGCTGCTGACCATCAAGTCCGACGACGTTCTCGGCCGGGTGAAGGTCTACGAGGCCATCGTCAAGGGCGAGAACATCCCCGAGCCGGGCATCCCCGAGTCCTTCAAGGTCCTCATCAAGGAGATGCAGTCGTTGTGCCTGAACGTCGAGGTGCTTTCCAGCGACGGCATGTCCATCGAGATGCGTGACACCGACGAGGACGTCTTCCGCGCCGCGGAGGAGCTCGGTATCGACCTGTCCCGGCGCGAGCCGAGCAGCGTGGAAGAAGTCTGA
>NZ_SMKO01000362.1 GCF_004348685.1 Nonomuraea deserti
CCGCCCTGGCCGTCCCCGTCCTGGCCGTCCCCGTCCTGGCCGTCCCCGTCCTGGCCGTCCCCGTCCCGGCCGTCCCCGTCCCGGCCGTCCTGACCGTCTGGGCCGTTCTGTTGGTCCCGGCTGTTCTGGGCGTCCTGCTCCGGCATGCCTGCGTCTAGCCAGCCGGCGAGTTCGGACCAGGCTCCCGGCCGGTTGGTACGGGTTCCGAGGTCGCCGTACATCGCGATGGTCGGGGTGAAGCGGCGCCGGTCGACCCGCAGCGCTCGCGGGATCCACGGCCTGATGAGGTTCATCGCGTCCTCGGGAGAGCCGGTGAACTCGGCCACCACGGCACGCATCGCGGCCACGGAGATCCGGTCGACCTCGTCCAGATGGGGCTCGCGTTCGGCCCGGTCGAGCAACTCCCCGGCCGTGGCGGTGAATCCCCCGCGCACGGCGGCGCGCGCCGCGCTCCACAACCGCCGCCCCCGGTGCGGTCCTGCCGCGGTGAGCTCGGCGGCCCGCGAAAGCGCGGCCATGGCCGCCGCCGGGCCACCGCGCAGCGCTGCCTGCTCGGCCGAGCGTTCGAGCAGCTCCGCGGCCTCCTCGTCGTGGCCGATCGCGGCCTGACCGCGGTGCCAGGCCCGCCGGTGCTGGTCGTCCGGAGCGTCGAAGGCCGACGCGAGGGCCCGATGGATCGCCGCGCGCCGCCCCGGCGTGGCGCTGTGGTAGATCGCCGACCGCATCAGCGGATGCCGGAACACCAGTCTCGGCCCGTCGTACGTCAGCAGTTCGTCGAGCTCCGCCCGGTGCAGAGGCCCGGTGTCGACGCACAGCTCGACGGCCGCCTTCTCGATCGTCTCCAGGCTGCCGGACCCGTCGGCGGCGACCAGCTGCAGCAGGGGCAACGCCTCCGCGTGCCGGGCGCGGACCCGGCTCAGGAACGAGCGCCGCAACTCGTCGGTCAACGCCGGCGGCTCCTGCGCTCCTTCCGGCGGCAGTTCCTGCCCCGCCAGCTCCAGCAGGGCCAGCGGGTTGCCGCCGGTGGCGGCCAGCAGGTGACGGTGCTCGCCGTCGGTCAGCCGCCGCCCGCCCGCGCGCTCGGCGAGCAGCGCCGTGGCCGCATCCCAGCCGAGGCCCATGAGCGGGACCCTGCGCAGGTGAGGCAGGTCGGTGCCGTGCCCCTCGTCGGCCCGCGCGGCCAGCATCAGCGCGACGGGCTCATCGTCCAGTCGGCGAGCGACGAACGCCAGCGTCTTGAGCGTCGGCTGGTCCGCCCAGTGCGCGTCGTCGACGACGCACAACACCGGCCGCTCCCCGGCCAGCAGGGACAGCAGCGACAGGCTCGCCAGGCCCACCAGGAACGGATCGGGCGGGCCGCCGTGCGCCCGCCCGAACAGGATGTTCAGCGCCTGAGCCTGCGGCCCCGGCAACTCGCCGACCGAACCGAGCACGGGCATGAGGAGCTGGTGCAGGGTCGCGTACGCGAGATCCGCCTCGGGCTCGACACCGACCGCGCGGAGCACCTGGAAACCGGCCGCCCGCTCCTCCGCGTACGACAGCAGCGCCGTCTTGCCGATGCCCGGCTCGCCGTGCAGCACGACCCCGCCGCCGTGCCCCTCCGCGGCGCGCCGCAACAACGAGTCCAGCAACTCGGTCTCGTCGTCTCGCCCCAGCACACGCCGAGCATAGAAAGCACCGGCACCCATGACAATCATCTCAAGCCTGGACCTTTCGGAACGTGGTGGCTCCGAGGGGGCGAGCAGTCCTTCGGACCGCCGGCGGCTTTGTGGGGTGGTAGGTCGTTGGCGGCGGCGGGTTTGTGTGGGGTGGTGGGCGGTTTCGTGAGGTGGTGGGTTGGTCGGGCGGCTTTGTGAGAGGGGTCGGTCGTCCTGGTGAGGTGGGTGTTGTTGGTGGTGAAGGTCGTTTTTGGGGTGGCGGGTCGTTCGTGGTTCGGTGTTCGGCGTGGGCCGGGTACCTCGGTGGGTCGGCGTCTTGCGGGACGTGGTGCGACGCCTTGAGGCGGTTGTTCTGTGTGGGCGTGGCTGGTGCGCGGAACGGCGGGGGTGACGAGACCGGCGATTTCGCCGATGCGGGGTGAGGCGGTGGGCTCCTAGCGTCGGTTGCGTACCGGACCTGCGAGACGAACCGGGGGTGAGGCCACCGTGACGCGGGGAGCCTTGAGCGGCCGTACCGCCATCGTCGCCAGTGCCGGGCACGGCATCGGTCACGGTGCCGCCGCCGCGTCATGCGCACTGAGCAGGGCGGGCGCCAGCGTGGTGCTCGCCGCCCGTGACGGCCAGGCCCTCGCGGCACTGGCCGCCGACCTCGGCGCGGCGGGCGGCCAAGCGGTCGCCGTCCCTACGGACCTGGCCAGTCCGGTGTCGGTGCGGCGGCTGGTCGAGCAGACGCTCGGCGCGTTCGGCCGTCTCGACGCCGCCTGCAACGACATCGCCTGCCACGCCACTGCATGTAACGCCCAGGGGAGCCTGTACGCCGACGGCTCCGGCCCTGCCGGGCGCCCCGCCGCCCCCAACGACACCGGGTGCCGCACCGCCAGCGCTGCCGCGTGCAACGACGCCGGGTGCCGCGCTGCCAGCGCTGTCGCGTGCAACGACGCCGGGTGCCGCGCTGCCAGCGCTGTCGCGTGCAACGACGCCGGGTGCCGCGCTGCCAGCGCTGCCGCGTGCAACGACGCCGGGTGCCGCGCTGCCAGCGCTGCCGCGTGCAACGACGCCGGGTGCCGCGCTGCCGTGTCCAACGAGGGCGGGCGGTGCGCCGTCGCGTCCAGCGCTGCTGGGCCTGGCGCCGCCGGGTGCCGTGCGGCCGCGCGCAACGGCGCCGGGTGGCGCGTTGTCGGATGCCAGGCCGCCGGGTCCTGTGTCGCTGCCGGGTGCGGTGCCGCTTCCTGCGGTGGCGCCGAATGTGGTGCTGGTCCGCGTGCCGCTGCCGGCCATGACGCCGGATGTGACTGTGCCGCTCAGGTGCGGGGTCTGTCCCTGGCGTTGAAGTACGAGATCGAGGCGATGCGCCGGACCGGCGGCTGCGTCGTCAACCTGGCGCCGTCCGGTGGTCCGCAGGCCGCGGTGATCGAGTTGACCCGCAAGGCGGCGCTGGACCTGGCCGGCTCCGGTGTCCGGGTGAACGCCGTGGCAACCGGTCCGCTCGCCAGCCAGGTCGCCGGTCCGCTCGTCGGCGCAGACGTCGGCTTGGACCTCGGCTCGGGAGGTGGCGCGGGTGGCGGTTCGGGTGGCGGCGCGGATGGCGGTTCGGGCGGCGGTTCGGGTGGCGGCGCGGATGGCGGTTCGGGTGGCGGT
>NZ_SMKO01000363.1 GCF_004348685.1 Nonomuraea deserti
GGCGTCCTCCGCGGTGGCGGAGGGCGTCGGGGTGGGCGTGGGGGCGGGGGTGGCGTTGGGAGCCGGAGGGTAGGCCTGGAATTCGCGGCTGCGCGTGACCACAGGCACGTTCATGGACACGACGCCGGCCTTGGCGAACTGGAGGTCCAGCTTGATGCTCTCGCCGCCTCTGAGGCTCTTGGGGATCGACTCGAGCATGATCTGCGGGGTGGGCTTGCCGGTGTTGACGAGCTGGCCGACGGGAAGCTGGATCGGGGCCGTGACCTTGACCTCGCCCATGCCTCCCGCGGTGATCTTCTCCAGGGTGTCCGGGGCGCCCGACTTGTTGAGGATGTTGAGGTAGACGGGGGCGGAGCCGCGCCAGGCGAGCTGCGCCCCGGGGTCGGGGCCGAGGATGAACGCCTGCGGGATGTGAATGCCGCGCGTGCCGTATGCACCCTTTTCGATCAACACTTGCGCCTCGTTGGGGGCGTACGGCTGGTTGGTGGTGGCGTCGAATCCTGCCCCGCAGCCCGCGAGCACGGGGGCTGCCAAGAACGCGGCGGCTACGACAATCCAGCGACTGCTGGTCACGGGCGGGTTCTCCTTGGTCTTGCGCATGCGTGTGTGAGGCTCACCCGCATGTCTCGCGCATGCGCATGGGCCGCGCCCACCTTATCGACCCGAATGCATGGTCATATCCGCACCCCCGCAGGTCATTCGCTATGTCCGCAAATGAGATTCATACAGTTGAGCACTTGTCAAGCCCCAATATGCGGCTTTGACCTGCAGTTATGAGGATTTCACTGTTCCGGGAGGCTGTGGATGCGTGGTACCCTGGAGTACAGCGGAAGGGGTACTTGTCACATGACTTTCCAGGTCGGCGACACTGTCGTCTACCCCCACCATGGGGCTGCTCGGATCGAAGCAATCACGAAGCGATCCATCAAGGGTGAGGAAAAGACCTACCTGGTGCTCAAGGTCGACAAGGGCGACCTTACCGTCCAGGTGCCAGCAGAAAACGCAGAACTCGTCGGCGTGCGCGATGTTGTCGGCCAGGAAGGCCTTGAGCGGGTTTTCGACGTCCTTCGGATGCCGCACACCGAAGAGCCGACCAACTGGTCTCGTCGCTACAAGGCCAATCTGGAGAAGCTCGCGTCCGGCGATGTGAACAAGGTCGCCGAGGTGGTTCGCGACCTGTGGCGGAGAGACCGCGAGCGTGGTCTGTCCGCGGGCGAGAAGCGCATGCTCGCCAAAGCGCGCCAGATCCTGGTCAGCGAGTTGGCTCTGGCCGAGAAGACCAATGAGGACAAGGCTGAGGCCCTTCTCGACGAGGTTCTCAACTCCTGAGCACGAATCTTCCACGGGTGGGCGTCGGAGTCGACGTCCACCCGTTCGCTTCAGGGCGCGAGCTCAACCTCGCCGGCCTGCACTGGCCGGGCGAAACCGGGCTCGACGGCCACTCCGACGGTGACGCAGCCGCGCACGCGGCCTGCGACGCGCTGCTGTCCGCCGCCGGTCTCGGCGATCTGGGCCGGTTGTTCGGCACGTCCGACCCCCGCTGGGCCGGAGCGTCGGGCGCCGCGCTGCTCGAGGAGACCGCGCGGCAGGTGCGCGCCGCCGGCTACGAGATCGGCAACGTCGCCATCCAGGTGATCGGCAACCGGCCGAAGCTCGCGCCGCGACGCGCCGAGGCCGAAAAGGCGCTCGGCGCCGCGGTCGGCGCGCCGGTGAGCGTGAGCGCCACCACCACTGACGGGCTTGGGCTGACCGGCCGTGGCGAGGGCATCGCCGCGTTCGCCACCGCGCTGGTGGTCAACCTTTCCTGAACGCCGGGCGTCTTACGCAGGGACGCGTGAGGGTGTCCCGGCGGGTCGTCGCCTAGCCCGCCGAAGTCCGAAGGCGGCGGTTCGTCACTGGCGCGGTACGGACCGCCGCCTTCCTTTTTGGGTAGTTTGCCTGTTCAACGGGTAGGTCTGCTCGAAGACATGTGAACGTCTCGGGGGGAGCTACACATGATCGGCGCGATAGTTTCGGCAGTAGTCATCGGCGCCATAGTCGGGGCGCTCGGCAGGCTGCTGGTGCCCGGCAAGCAGAAGATGTCCATCGGCCTGACCCTCATCGTCGGCATCGTGGCCGCCCTGATCGGCACGCTGATCGCGCAGGCGTTCGGCTGGGCCGACACCAGAGGCATCGACTGGATCGAGCACATACTCCAGCTCGTGCTGGCGGTCGTGGGCGTGCTCCTCGTGACGCGCATGGGGATCGGGCGCTCCGGCCGTACCGGAAGAACCTAGGGTCTGACCTGCTCGTTCGTCATCTCCGCGCATAAACGCGGTAGATCGGGTAGCGAGCACCCCGTGGGAGTGAACCGATCACCCTCACGGGGAGGTTTGTGTCATGACAGTCCAGTCCATCCTCGGCGCCATCCTGATCGGTGCCGTGATTGGCGCAATCGGCCGCTTGCTGCTTCCCGGCAAGCAGGCCATCGGCTGGATCCTCACCATCGTCGTCGGCATCGTGGCAGCTCTCCTGGGCACGCTGCTCGCGCAGGTGCTCGGCGTGGAGACGACGCCTGGCATCGACTGGATCGAACTGGTGATGCAGGTCGTGCTCGCGATCGTCGGCGTCGGCCTCGTCGCGGGGCTACGCCGCGGCTCGAAGGTCTAGGCGGATTCGCGTGGGCCCGCCCGGGAAGGCACCCGGGCGGGCCCACCCGGGTGTCAGTCCTCCGGCGGGCGCGGGGTGCTGCGCAGCCGCTCCGAGGGCGCCGGGGTCTCGTCGTGGACCACGGGATGCGGGGCGGTGTCCTCGTCCCCCCGCCCGGCCTCGTGGCGGTCGGCGGCCTCGGGGCCATGGGCGGGGTCGGGCCCGTCGTCGGCGACGACGGGATGCGGCTGCGTGTCGGCGTCCGTGTCGTCGGAGCGCGGGTGGACGAGGACGTCCTCCGGCTTGACACGATCGCCCCAGCGGACGGGCCGAGTCACCGGCTCCGGCTGCGGATCTGGCTGCGGCTGCGGTTCTGGCTGCGGCTGCGGTTCTGGCTGCGGTTCCGGTGGTGATTGCGGTTGCGGTTCCTGCTGAGGCTGCGGTTTCGGCTGCGCCTGCGTATCTAACTCCACAGGGCGGAGTTCGGGCGCTCTTTCCTCTTCTTCATCCTCCTGCGCTGGCCGCGCGGTCCGCGCGGGCCACTCGGACACCTGCGCCGAGACCGGCGCCGTCTCAAGGG
>NZ_SMKO01000364.1 GCF_004348685.1 Nonomuraea deserti
CCGCCTGCACTCAGCCATCGGCCACCTCCCGCCCGAGGAGTTCGAGGCGATCTACTACGCTCAGCACCATCCCAACGAAGCCCTAGCAATCAACCGCTGAGGTCTCCATCAAAGCCGGGGCGATTCACATCCGCGACCATGAACGGCTGCCGCAGCACAGCGAAATCATGATCATCTGGTCAGCGATCGTCCAGATGACGCGCCGCCTCACCCGCAGCGCCCGCGCCAGGGCCTCCTGGCACAGGGTTTCGTGACCGCACCGGTGCGGACTAGCCTGTCTCACAACCAGGCAAACGAGACAGGCTGATCCGCAGCCATACGACCACGAAACCCCTTGATGGGCACCCTTATGGGATCTCGAACCGCGCAGTGCTTGAACTGCGAGGCACCGCTGCCCCCGCCCACCGGCCGCGGCGGTCGGCCCCGCAAGTACTGCTCCGACGCCTGCCGGTGGGCCTTCGGCCGCACCCGCGCCAGGCGCTGGCGCCCCCTGACCCAGCGCCACCAACGCCAGGACGACACCCGCAAACAGCGCCGCCACCTCCGAGACCAGGCCGAACACCTCGCTCAGGCAGCCGGGAAGCTGGCCTTGGACCTGCATGCCGAAGATCTCGTCGCGCCCACCCAGCAAACCGGCTGGAAACCCGGTCCGATCGCCGGCTACACCGCCGCCGCCCTGCCCTTGCTCGCCCAGGCCCGCGCCGTCCTCGCCGCGGCCGTCACCGCCGACCGAGCGGCGGGAGCCACCTGGGACGAGATCGCCGCAGTTCTGGATGTCAGCCCTGACACCGCCGTCCGCCGCTATCGCGCCTGACCAGGGCATGCCGTCGGATCATTGGGCGTGGCCAAGAGGATGAAGCGGTGGGCGTGAGCCCTCAGCTCGCCGCCACGCGCCATCTCCTCGTGGAGAACGCGTAGGCGGCGGGCATAGCGATCCACGTCGAAGTCCGGCACCTGCCACGAGACAATCCGTAGAAACAGCACGAGCGCGCCGACGTCGTGGAACGTTGTCGCCACCTGCACCTCCTCGCTCCACATCACGGTCAACCCAGCCTCGGCCAGTGCGGCGCTCGCGCGGGCGAGATCCCAGTCGCGGCGGGCGAGCGGAGGCGCGGCCAGGGCTTCGTTAACCTCTTCGAGGTTGCGGCCGCCCACCTGCTGTGTGATGAAGAGACCGTCGCCGGTCAGGACTCGGCGGATCTCAGAAGGATCGTAGGACTCGTGTCGGCTGGCCACCAACGTGAAGGAGTCGTCAGGAAACGGCAGGACGTCATCCTCACCAACCGCTGCGACCTCGATGCCCAACGGCTCCAGACGGCGGCGGGCGATTGGCAGGTTGGGGAGGTAGCCCTCGGTGGCCCCAGTGCGAAGCGGGAGCCGGCCCAACTCGGAAAGAAACTCGCCGCCTCCCGTGCCTAGATCCAGCAACGAGGCCGCATGAGGCAGATGTGAAAGCAGGAGGCGCTTGTAGTCCCATGGCAGCGGATCCTCGACCATGCGGCCGCGAAGCGCTGCGAAGTCCCAGCCCTCAAGCGGGGTCGTGAGAGCCTCAGAGACTAATTCGTCATATTTCACCTGGCGATCATCCTTGATGCAGCCCTTGGGTGTCCCCTGGTTTTCCTCGCCGCACTGCAATGAAACACAGAGAGCATCAAGCTTCTCTTAATGATCACGAGCGTTTACGGAGTTCAGCAACAACCTCTCAGTCAGGGGATCGGCCGAATAGGTGGCCGCGTGATCGGCCAGCCAAGCCAGATACAGGCGCACCCGGGAGCGGTAGGTACGCCGGGTTTCGGCCGACAGCGGCGCCTGCTCCAGCGCGGCCGCGTACGCGTCGAGGACGGCGTCGTAACCGGGCGGCAGCCTTGTCGGGTGGGCGCCCGGACGACGCTTCGTAATGTCGGAAGCGGATCCGCTTCTTTGGAGCGACTCGGATTGCGCAATCTCGGAAGTCACACTTGGGAGTCTACTTCCGAGATGGCGTCAATCTCGGAAGCACTTCGCTTCGGGAGGTGCCAGGTGGTTTCGCGGCGCCAGGCGCTAAACAGTGGTGCCCATTTTCATCGTGGACCTGTTCGCTTGACCACCAGAAGGGTGATCAAGAGAGCGGCGACTGCGAAGGTGAGACTGACGGTGAAGGCGGTTCCCATGCCGTCAGCGATGGCGTGGACCGTGGGCTGCGTCGCGGAGCCGCTGTTGTCTTTGATGGTTGAGGCGTACACGGCGGACAGTACGGCGATGCCGAGTGATGCGCCGGTGAGCATCGCGGTCTGGAGCACCCCGGCGGCGGCTCCCGACTCGGCAGGGTCGACCGTGGACATGATCGCTATGTTGAACGGCACGACCACCAATCCCAGCCCCGCTCCGGTCAGCAGGAGGGGACCGGCGATGCCGGCCGCATAGCCGGTGGTTGCCGTGATCGGGACGAGCCACGCGACGCCGGTCGTGAGCAAGGCCACGCCGGTGAGCGCGACCGTCTTGCCGCTGAACTTGGCGATGGCTCGTGAGGCGTTCTGTGCGGTCAGCAGCATCCCGATCGCCATGGGCAGGAATGCCAGTCCAGCCTGCAGTGGGCTGTAGTTCAGCACCTGCTGCAGGAACTGGACGATGAAGAACTGCATGCTCATCGTCACCATGGGGATCAGCAGGAGGGTGGCGAAGGCGCCGGCGCGGGTGCGGTCGGCGAACAGCCGGAGCGGCATGATCGGCTGCCGCGTCCGTGACTCGATCAGTACGAACGCGACCAGCAGCACGATCCCGGCCGTCAACGCGGCGAGCGCGGCCGGGTCCCGCCAGCCGTGCTCGGCGGTGCGTACCAGCGCGAAGGCGACGGCGACCAGCCCGGACATCGACGTCAGCGCCCCGGCCGCGTCGAAGCGGCCGGTCCGTCGCGGCGACTCGGCGAGATAGCGCGGTGCGATCAGGACGGCGAACAGCCCGATCGGGACGTTGATGAACAGCACCCAGCGCCACGACAGTGCGGTGGTGATGACGCCACCGAGGATGAGGCCGAGGGTCATGGCGGAGGCGGTGACGGAGGAGTAGACGCCTAGATCGCTGATGTGAATTTGGGTTAGTGGTCGTAGGCGGTCAGGGACCGTTTCACGGGTGCGTCGGTGTTCCAGTTGTGCCAGATTGCGGCGTTGAGGGCGAGGATGCGTTGGCTGATGCGTGCC
>NZ_SMKO01000365.1 GCF_004348685.1 Nonomuraea deserti
CTGCGGGCCGGTTGCCTGGGGTGGCGGGTGGGGCGCGCAGGTGGCAAGCGCGGTCAGATAGGTGCAGGTAGCGGTGTCGAAGGCGTCGCCGTCCAGGCGGGCGAACAGTCGTCCCAGGGTGCTGGCGGCCAGGCGCACTGTGCCGGGCAGACCGGCGCGGGCGCGCAGGTCAGGGTCGTACCCGGCGATGAACCGGGCGATCTTCGTCAGGGAGGTCGCGCCGCTGACTACGGCGAGCAGGGATAACGCGAGCAAGGGGCCGAGCCGGTAGCGGTGTCCCCGGCGGCTGCGCGGGTCCGGGATGGTGTCCAGGAGTTCGGCGAGCGTGGGCAATCGAGCGGCTCGGCGGGCAGGTCGGCGACGGTGACGTGCTCCAAGTGGCGCGAGAACACGTCGATCGGGGATGATGGCACGCGAACGCGGCCCCTGTTCTTGATCGACTGGCTAGACACCGACGATCATCAGGGGTCGCGTTTGTCATGTGCACCCCGGGGTGCCCTCAACGCCTGCCTCATCGAGCCAGCGAACGTCCATCAGCCGAGAACGCAACGGCCTTGGTCGTGGACATGATCCTGTTCTCCCCCGAGATGGTGAATGATCGTTGCAGACTTCCGTCTACGTTTGGCAATCATTTCCACATCTAGAGTGATACCCCTATCGTGGAACGTGGAACAGACATTGATGGGCCAGGTCGGGCTGGTACAACACTTTCGACGGGCAGTATCTTGTGACTACCAGGGCTGCAGGCGGACCAGCGGAGAGTGAATTGGCTCATATTGTAGAACGCATTCAAGACAAGGTGACGGTCGATGCGTATCAGTTTACACTCGTGGACCGAGACGGATCCTCGAATAGGCCTGCTGATGCCCTGACATTAGACGATCTTGGTGCTCAGCTGCGGAACTCTGATGTTTGGTTCGCTGCAACGGCGAACATAGCGATAATAAAGAGCGCAGCGGAGGAATGGCATGTCGCGGACGTCACGTTGGAACTGTGGGATGGACAGCCACCTTTCGATGGTGAAAGGCGGGGAAAGGTCGCCGATGCGCAGATGTATTGCGGCTCGGGCCATCTTCTGCTCGTTGAGACACTCGGGCGCCCATCTCGGAGATTCCTGAATTTAGGATTGTCGGCTGCGCTGTGGTCTGTGCGTTGCAGTCTCGGCCCGGGGGCGGGCGAGCGTTATGTCGATGGCGGCCCTCCTGAAGGACTAGAGTCATACCGGCTGCAATTTTGGCCAGCACTTTGAGGCATTCACCCGGGCGAACAACTCTGGCAGTTCGGATGGTGGCACACTAGGCCGGTCCATGCCCGCCAGCCAGTAGGGCAAAGGTCGCTTCCCAATCCCGCGATACTCGCAATTGAACGGGCCGTGATTGCCGCACATGAGGCGGATCATCTCTCGCGGCAACCGGAATCTGGATGGGAACGCCTACCTGTCGGAACCGAAGTTCCGGCAGCAGCGAAGTCCGCGATCGTCACGGCCTCAGCCTTCCCATGCCCTGCCGGGGATGCGGTAGAAGGTGCGCGTCGACGTCCACCATTCCCGGTCTGCGAAGCGTCCCGTGATCCGGCCTACCAAGCACCACAAGGTATGGACATCCTGCTCAAGTTCAGTGTCGGGATCAAGCTCCAGCCCTGCCGTGAAAGGACGATAGTCCGGCAGGGCCATGTATCCGCCTTCCTCGTACGGCGGCATGACATCATCGACCAGTTCTCCGTCGTAGTGGAGGTGCAACGGCTCAAGTCCTTCGCCCACTTCGCCCCAGAAGTTGATCTGAAAGACCCGACGTCTTCCGAGATTGCGGATCGCGGGATGGTTGGAGTAAAGACCAAAGACGAATACATGTGTCCATCCGGGCGCGTGCGGGCCGATCCAAATGCCTTTCGCAGGGGGGCCTTTGTACGTTCCCGCCAGCGTCTCCAGGTCGCAGTCCAAACGCGATTCCGGGTCTACCCGAAATCGGCGGGACAGTTCCTCCGGATCGTCGGTCTCGACCCAGAGGGCGTGGAAGCCGAGTTGAAGCCCGTGCCCGTAATCGACCAGCAGTTCCCACTGGTTCTCGGCCGGGTGAGCCTGTGCGATATTTAGCATGCTATACGTCCTCACTGCGATGTCGAACTTTGTGGGACCACTGGGTCGCCGAGGCGGCCGGCCTCGGCGACCCAGTGTCTCACGTGCGAGTTCTCAATTCACGATCTCAACCCAGAATGGGCTGTCGGAGACCTTGGTGATGGTGTTGACGGGGTCGTAGTCGAGAAGACGATAGTGGCCGTAGAAAGCTTTGAGCGCATCCCCGTGTGCCTGGTTGTGGGTTTCGCGAACCCCGAGGATCGAATAGTGAATCTTATCCTTCAGCGCCCCCTGCTCGGTGGAAGCGAAGGGATATTCGTCGCATTGCACGTATCTGTAACCGTACTGCTGGTACACCTCCTTGCTGTAGTACCTGCAATAGGTTCCCCCGTACGGCAGATCGTAATTGTCCTCCGGCACCGAGAACGGCGTTCCGGAAAATACCGCCCGGTTCTTCTTGTAGACACCCTTGGCCGCTCTCCATAGAGGTGCCCCTGCGGGGGTATCCGGAGGCGCGGCGTAGTTGCCTGAAATAACTTTCGGCAGCTCGTTGCCCAGTGGCCCCTTGACCGGCGGACGGCTCTTCACCCGCCCATCGGTCGTGTCTCCAGGGCGGAACGGCGGGTAGGTACCGGCGTTCGTCGCCGCGTTCAGCGCCTTCTCGATGTGGTTGATGACGTCCAGGAATTCTTCATCCCTGCTTTTGGACATCGTAAACACCCGGTCGGCTCTGATATAGATGCAACCGCCGTTGTTCGCCGTTTCCTCGCCGAAGTTTCCGAGAGCTCGCCAGTCGCAGCGGAAACTGGGAGACCACAGATGATTGGCCGGAATGCCCTGTCCCCACCGAACTACGCCGAGCCGCTTGCCCTTTTCGCTGAGGAGTTCCTGGTCCCACAGGGGAAGTCGGCCCTTGTTCTCCTTGTACTGGGTGAGGGCGGGCATGATGGAACAGACTTCTGAATCGCCCCGGGTTCGGTGGAGACTTGATCTCTTGAGAGGATCGAGTCCATGCCTGGTAAGTCTCCCTACCCCGCCGAGCTGCGCCGCCGAGCGGTGCGGATGGTCGCCGAGGTGCGGCCGGATT
>NZ_SMKO01000366.1 GCF_004348685.1 Nonomuraea deserti
GTGCTGCTGATCGTGCTGGGGGCGGCGGCGGGGGCGCCGCTGCGGTACCTGGTGGACCGGGCGGTGCAGGCGCGCCACGACACGGTCTTCCCGTGGGGGACGCTGACGGTCAACGTGGCCGGGTCGGCGCTGCTGGGATTCCTGGCCGCGCTGCCCGCGGGCGACGGGGTGATGGCACTGGCGGGCACGGGGTTCTGCGGGGCGCTGACGACGTACTCCACCTTCGGGTACGAGACGGTCCGGCTGCTGGAGGAGGGCGCGCGCTTCCACGCGGTGGCCAACGCGCTGGTCGGCGTGCTGGCCGGGCTGGGCGCGGCCTACTGCGGGGTGGCACTGGCGGGGGCCGTGGCCTGAGCGGGATCCGCCGGTGAACGGCCGGGGAACACGGCGTGGAAGCCACGGCGTTACCGTGTAATCCTGTAAGCGAAGGAGTGCACGATGGCGGATCCTCTTGACGCCTATTCGCGCGTCGTCTCCTCGGTGGCGGCCGGGTTACTCCCGAAAGTGGCCAGTGTGCGGGCCGGCAGGGGCAGCGGTTCTGCGGTGGTGTTCACCGCCGACGGATTCCTGCTGACCAACGCGCACGTGGTCGGCTCCTCCCGGTCCGGCACCGTCGCGTTCGCCGACGGCACCTCGGGGGGCTTCACGGTCACCGGCCGTGACCCGCTGTCCGACCTCGCGGTGATCAGGGCGCAGACGGCCACGCCCGAGCCCGCCGAGCTGGGCGACTCCGACGAGCTCGTGGTCGGGCAGCTCGTGGTGGCCGTCGGCAACCCCCTGGGTCTTGCCGGGTCGGTGACCGCCGGGGTCGTGTCCGGACTCGGCCGCTCGCTGCCCGCGCGGAGCGGCTCCGCGTCGCGCCTGATCGAGGACGTGATCCAGACGGATGCCGCGCTCAACCCGGGCAACTCCGGCGGTGCGCTGGCCGACTCGCGGGGGCGGGTCGTCGGGATCAACACGGCGGTGGCCGGCGTCGGCGTGGGGCTGGCCGTGCCGATGAACGCCACGACCCGCTCCATCATCGCCGCGCTGATCAGGGACGGCCGGGTCAGGAGGGCGTTCCTGGGGCTGGTGACCTCGCCCGCGCCGCTGCCCGAGCACCTGCGGCGGCGCACCGGGCGGTCCGGCGCCCTGCGCGTGGTCGAGGTGGTGCCGGGCTCGCCCGCCCACCGGGCCGGGCTGCGCGCCGGCGACCTGGTGCTGAGCGCGGGACAGAGCCCGGTGGCCGACGCGCAGAGCCTGCAGCGGCTGATGTTCGCCGACGCGATCGGGAGGCCGCTGCCGATCACCGTCCACCGCAACGGCGCGCTCGTGGACGTCATCGCCGAGCCGGTGGAGCTCACGGGCTCTGAGGTCTGACCTCGACCGGCGCCAGAACCAGCCGGGCGTTCTCCGGCCCCGCCCCGTCCCCGGCCGCGACGGCGGTCTCCGCGCCGTGCTGCGGTTCCGGCGGCAGGTCGCGATCGGCGTCTGTGTCGTGTTGCGGTTCCGGCCGCAGGTCGTGGGTGGCGTTCGTGTCGTGCTGAGGTCCCCGCGGCGGATCCTGGGCGGCGTTCGCGGCTGCCCCGCCCCGGCGCGCGTGCGTGCCGGCGCGGCGGGTCAGCAGGTCGGCCAGCAGCTTGTCCCACTTCTGGCCGATGACGTCGGGGTCGTAGCCGCAGGCCGTCTCCAGCGCACGCGCGGCCAGGTCCCGGCGCAGCCCCTCGTCCTCGATGACGCGGATGATCGCGGACGCCAGGTTGGCGTTGGTACGCGGCTTGACCAGCAGCCCGTCCACCTCGTGCGTGATCATCTCCTTGGGGCCGTGCGGGCTGTTGAAGCTCACGATGGACAGCCCCTTGGCCATCGCCTCCAGGATGGTCATCGGGAAGCCCTCGTGGCGGGAGCTGAGCACGTAGATCGACGCCCTTTCCAGCGCGGCCCCCACGTCGGGGGTGGGCCCCGGCAGCTCCACCGTGTCCTGCAGCCCCAGCTCCGTGACCTGCTGGGCCAGGCTCTCCTCCTGCGGCCCGGCACCGTAGATGCGCAGCTTCCAGTCGGGGTGGGCCGCCGAGACGGTCTGCCAGGCGGTGATGAGCCTGTGGAAGCCCTTGATGCGGGTCATCCTGCCGACCGCCACGGCCACCTTGGCGTCGAGCTTGGCCGGCTCGCCCGTCATCGGCGGCACGGCGTTGGGGATGCGGACCAGCTTGCGCGGCTGCTTCGGCAGCATCTCCCGGTAGTCGCGCAGGTCGGCCTTGGTCAGGGTGACCAGAGCGTCGAGGCGGCGGTAGCGCCACTTGATCAGTTCCTGGACCGGCTCGGCCTGGGTGCGCAGTGCCACGTGCTCCTGCCCGATGGTGATGACACCGGGCCTGGCTAACTGGGCCATCACGAGGTTGAGCCCTGGACGGGTACCCATCAGCACGCCGGTGTCGAGCGAGCGGATGTAACGGGTGAGCGCGAGGTCGGTCCACAGGGAGAACCGGTGGTAGGCCGTCTCTCCCTTGGGGATGAGCCTGCTCGGCAGCTTCGACAACATCGCGCGCAACGGATTGAGGCAGGGCTTGAGCCGGTCGTCCAGGTAGCGGAACTTCACGCGCGGATCGATGGGGAAGAACGGGTGCTCGGCCTCCTTCAGGATGCTCACGATCTCGACGTCGTGCTCCTTGGCGAGGTAGCTCGCCAGGTTGAACACCGTCCTGATGGTGCCGCCCATCCCGTTGGCGTGCAGCAACAGGATGCGGATCCGCCGCGTCGTGGGTGGCGGGGCCTTCCTGCCCCTGCGCCGGTCGTACCCCCGATACAGCCTGACCACGGCCGACTTACCCTTGCGAGCCAGTGCGCGCACCTGACGTAATCCCCTCTGGGCAGGAACAACTCGGAATACACATGGCCGGTGGCGCGGGCATCCGCCCTACCACCGGCCTTTCGTCGCCTCGGCGGAGTGCACGTTCTTCATCCCCTGTGCGCTTTCCCCACCTATGATCTTTAGACGCCATATATATGGCTAAGGTTGCATGCGCGGCTTATGCCGGATGATCTCCCAGGTCGGACGCCGATCATGCTCCTCGGTACGCTCGCCCGCGGCCCGGCGTCCCAGCCCGTACCCCCTTCTCTTA
>NZ_SMKO01000367.1 GCF_004348685.1 Nonomuraea deserti
GGTCTACGCTGTGGCTCGCGGCCACCGCACGATCTTTGGTTGTCTTCACAAACTCCGAATGATCACGCGGTGGCCGTCGCCATGTGACCCGAACGCTGCAAGATCGCCAAGTGTCACTGGAGTACTAGCCGCCGGCCGTTCGCTGTCGTGGCCGCACAAGTGATCACGCCTGTCGAAGCGTAGGCGCACCGCCGCTGCTGGGCGGGCGTGGGTCATGAGGTGGACGACGCCACGGCGATCCTCTGTGTGTGGTCCGTCTCGGCCCGGCGTTCGCTCAGGAGGTTGTCGAATGGGGGCGCTCACGAACGGGGCGCCTAGGAATCCCGATTTGTGGGCCATTTCTCTGGGCTGTTCACATATGTTCCCCGATAGGGGACGGTGAAGACCCATCCCTGTTCTCTGAGATAAGCGACCGCCTGGCGTACGGTGACTTTGGCGACGCCGTACTGTCGCATCATTACTTTCTCGCCGGGGATGGCCCTGTTCGGCTGGATATCGCCATTCTGGATGTTTTTCGCGACTTCTCCGGCGATTTTCTGATACAGCGGCGTCGTCTTGGGGGATCGTGGTGCATCCGGCTGACCGACGAACGTGCCCTCGCCTTGCACGGTGTACGCCAGCCCTTGCTCGCGCAGTTCCCGGGCCACCCGTCGGGCGGTCGTCCGCGCGATGTCATATTCCTTTTCGAGCGTGGCCTCGCTCGGCACCGGATCGCCTGCTTGGAGCTCGCCGCGTTCGATCTGATCGCGGACCAGGTCGGCGACCTGCTTGTAGATGGGCACGGGCCCTTCGCGATCTAGCACGTCCGGATTATAGACGAAACCGTACATGCCCGCTCAAAGCAGACGCCTTGTAGGTCTATAGATACGTGTACTAGACCACTGGATACTTGAGCCGTTATAGTGAGCGCCATGAGATGGGAAGAAGGTGACCTGCACGGCCGGCACGTTCGGCCGGGTGCCGATGTGCGCGGAGCAATCAAGTGGGATCCAGCGGTCGGGCGGTCGCGGGTGCGGGTCAGGGATTGCACGTGTGAATGCATGCCGGTGGTTTACGAACTGTGCATGGCAGGCGGCCTGTCTTTCATTCGTAAAACCACGAGAGTGGGAGTGAACGTGAAGGTCGAGGAATTCACCACCAGACCCAACTCTCGAGTGCATGATCTGTGGAACTCTCTGTTCGACCTGCCGAATAAGCTGGTTCGCTTCGACAGCTCAGGACCACAATCCGATGCGGAGCAGCACCCGACTGATGACAAGGGGTGAATGCCGAGCTGATCCCGTTCATGGCCCGCGGCAAACAGAGCTCTCACCCCACAACGCATCAAGGCCCTTACGATCTCTGGCGACGCCCCCGCCCCGCGACCACGTCACGGAGCAGCCCAACCCCCGATCCCTGGTCGCCTACGCTTCGACAGGACGTGATCACGTCGACTGGCATCCCTCCCCTCGGCACGGGCCAACCCCCAGGTGACCGAGGCGAACGACGTCAGCTCCACCCGCGTGACCTCGACGGCCCTGCCTCCGCTGTCGTCCACCAGGGCCAGTCGCTCGCCGACCCGCTCGACCCTGGACAGCCATCGCGCGGGGGGACGACAGCGCCGAGCAGGCGCGCGACTCGTGCCGGCGCACACTCGCGGATGTTTGTCGAGGGTATCTAGCGACGCTGGCCCCGACTGGCGGGGGCCGATCTGCTGGATGGCGTTCCGAAGCTGGTGGAGCGCCGGCGCCGTCGCGTCTCTCCGCCCTCCCGGCACGGCCCGGCTCCTCGTCCGCCGTCGTTGACCCGACAGCAAGCAGCGGCCGCCCCATGGACGGACAGGCAAGGCCGCAGCAACCTCCGCCCACTGGTTTCCAGCTGCCGTGACCGGTGCCCGGTCCGACCGGATCAACCGTTGCGCCGCATCGTGCGGCCCTGCGCGGAACCACGGACGTGGCGATGTGCCCTCCGGAGGCACAGAGCCACGCCATGGCGGGTGATGGCCGACTGACGTCCATAACGGCCTCCCGCGGCTTTAGGTTCTCATGGTCGCTTCTTGGAAAACTGCAGTTCGTCGCTATGCATAAGATCATGACCTTTGAGGTTGGCTGGGTGTGAGTCCGTGGCGGATTGGGTTTATGTCGGGATACGTCGCCAGGCCTCATCTACGATGATCACGTGGTCGAGGAGTCGCACCCCGACGGTCTCGGCGGCCGCCAGGAGTTGGACGGTGGCTTCCAGATCGGCCGCACTCGGCTCCAGGGACCCGCCCGGGTGGTTGTGCGCCAGACCGAACATCGCACCGCCCGCAGTGAGCACTTCGGTGATCACCTCCCGGATGGGCACCGCCGTATGGTCGGCCCCGCCTTCGGAGAGCACAACGCGCCTGAGCACCCGGCCGCGGATGTCGCACACGACCAGGACCAGCCGCTCCTGAGCACGATCTCGCAACAGAGGAGCGCACGCGTGTGCCAGGTCGGACGTGTTGTTGATCCGCTCGCGCTCCGGCCACGCGTCCGCCCGGCGTACGAGATGGAAGGCCGCGCTCACCCGCGCGGCCTTGGCCGGGCCGATGCCGGGCACGGTGAGCAGCCGGTGCGGCTCGGATCGGCTGAGCGCCTCCAGATCCCCGCAGTGCTGGATCACCTGGCTGGCCAGATCGAGAGCGCTCGACCCGCGAAACCCCGAGCCGAGCAGCACGGCCAGCAGCTCCCGGTCGGCCAGCGCAGCGGCGCCGCTGGCCATGAGCCGTTCGCGTGGCCGGTCGCTCCTCGGCAGATCCTTGACTCGCATCGGCAACCTCCGCGACCGTTCTATCAACGCGTACCGACAATCTCTGACCTGCGCGTTTGCCGCGAATCCCCGAGGTCGCCCCCTAGGTGAAATAGCGAGATATCAAGGCCTTCGAGTCGGCCTCGTCGGCGACGGGATCGCTATCACCTTCGTCCGCGCCACCGACGTCCGAGCCTCCCCAACGGTCCCTTGAGCAGTCGCACAACGTCCCGCCACCCGGCGACGCTCTGCCCGCCCTGGCCGGGAAGGCGTCGCGTTAGGGGGCTACGGCGCGCACACCGGAACCGGCCGGAGGCTCGGCGGGGCGGGGGCAGGGCGGCTGTCTCTT
>NZ_SMKO01000368.1 GCF_004348685.1 Nonomuraea deserti
GTTTGAGCTTGTCGTAGCAGTCGACCATCCGCTCCCGGTCGTCCAGCAGCATGCCGGCCAGCGCCCGCCAGGTCATCACCGGCGGCGCTGGCCGCGCGAGGGCCCGCCGCGCTGGTCGCGGCCGTGCGGGAGCTGGAGTCGGCCCGCGGGCCGGTGTCCGGCAAGCCGCATGACGACGCCACCGTGGCCTGGGGACGCCTGGACGGCTAGACCCGTCCGGGCCTCGCTCAGTGCCGCGCCCCCCGGGGACGGCCGGGCACCTGGGGCGCGGGGCCGACCAGGGAGTGTCGCCCGCAGTCATCGGAGCGGGCTGATCGGCCACGCTGCTGATACCTTGATCGCAGGCGCACGATCATGAAACAATTCGATAACAGGATACAACCGGATATTGGGGGTCGTCGCCCATGATCCGCGAGCCGATCGAGCGGCCCTAGGATGCGCGACGACGAGCTGGACGAGGCGTTCGAGCTCGGGCGGACGTGCGCGCTGGCCGCCGAATGCGGCAGAGATTTGCGACGGTGCGCGGAGATGTACGGCGGGCTGTTCCCCGCGGCGGCCTTCGACGCGGAGTGTTACAACGCCCTCACCCTCACCATGGCCTTCAGCGCGCCCTGGGCCGGCGCCGACCGCCTGAAGGTGGTCAACAGGGCCGCCCTGTGGGTGATGGCCGTCGACCGGCTGGTCAACCACACCGCGATCACCCGCGAGCAGGTCGACCGCGTGGTCCGCGAGTGCCTGTCCGTCGCCGACGGCGCCGTGCCCCGGTCGGCGGCCACCCGCTTCCTCGCCGACCTGCGCGACGAGCTGGCCACCGCCGGGGGGTTCGGCGAGCTGCGGTGGCTCTGGCGCGACCAGCTCGCCAGGATGCTGGCGTGCATGGTCAGGGCGTGGGTGTGGCGCGACAGGGACGCCGTGCCGACGCTGGAGCGGTACCTCGACAACGCCGACAGCCGCGGCTCGTGCTTCGTCGACCTGTCGCACTGGATTTACACCGCCGACCGCTGGGCCAGGGCGCACCTGGAGGATCTGCGGGACGTCAGCAGGCTGGTCCAGCGCTATCTGCACCTTCTCGGCGACGTCACCTCCTACCGCAAGGACGTCAGCTGGGGCGACTTGAACGTGCTGTCCCTCGGCGTCAGCAGCACCGAGGTGAGCGACGCGATGGCCGGGCTGGCGCGTGAGGCGGCGGGCCTCATCGAGCCGGTACGGGAGCGCAGCCCGCGCACCGCCACCTACCTGCGAAGACAGATCGGCTTCACCGCCGGTATCAGCGGAATTTCGGACTTCGACCGGACAGCGTAAAAGACTTGTCGGATTCCTTGACAAGCGAGCTTGACACTGGCCGGGCAGTATCGGCGAATAAGGGTGTTATGGGCAACAAACCGTGACATTTTGTTTCTTGTAAAAGCTTGCGGCTTGAGAGGAAAATGTGGCGTTGCTAGGGTGTCTCGATGCCAGGCATGTGGATCGACCTCCTCAACGCGCCTTGACAGGTACCACTGACCACGGCACCACAAGGGCGGGGTTGTGCATACGCGGGAGATGTACGGGCGGTGCTGGATGGAATTCGGTCATACTGACCGTTGGCGGCTTCCCACGGCGATCAAGATTCTGATCGCCGGGGGCTTCGGCGCGGGGAAGACCACCATGGTCGGAGCCGTGTCCGAGACCCGGCCCCTGCGCACGGAAGAGGCGCTCACCCATATCGGGGCGCACATCGACGACCTGGCAGGCGTCGAGCGCAAGCTCACCACCACCGTGGCCATGGACTTCGGCCGCATCACGATCCGCAACGACTACATGCTCTACCTGTTCGGCACCCCCGGCCAGGAACGGTTCTGGTTCGTGTGGGACGAGCTGGCCGTGGGCGCGCTCGGCGCCGTGGTGCTGGCCGACACCCGCCGCCTCGACGACTGTTTCCCCTCCGTCGACTATTTCGAGAAGCGCGACCAGCCGTTCATCGTGGCGCTCAACTGCTTCGACGGCAGCAGGCCCTTCACCGTCGGAGAGGTGCGCTCGGCGATCGGCCTGGAGCCGGACGTCCCCATCGTGCTCTGCGACGCCCGCAAGCGCGACTCCGGCCGGGAGGTGCTCATCACGCTGATGGAGCACGCGATCCGCAGGGGCGTCTCCCCGGTCGGGACCATGTCGTGACCATGACCGGCTACCTTTGACCGGTGGAGGAAATCGACCGCCGGATCGTCACGCTGCTGGCCCGCGACGGCCGCATGAGCTTCACCGATCTGGCCAGGGAGACCGGGCTCTCGGTCTCGGCCGTGCACCAGCGCGTACGCAGGCTGGAGAAGCGAGGAGTCGTCCGCGGATACGCCGCGATCATCGACCACGACGCCGTCGGGCTGCCGATGACCGCTTTCGTGTCGATCAAGCCGATCGACCCTGCCGCCCCCGACGACGCCCCCGATCGGCTGGCGCACCTGACGGCCATCGAGGCGTGCCACAGCGTGGCGGGTGACGAGAGCTACATCCTGAAGGTCCGCGTGGCCTCGCCGGTGGCGCTCGAGGACCTGCTGCAGCAGATCCGCGCCTCGGCCAACGTCTCGACCCGCACGACGGTCGTGCTGAGCACCCCCTACGAGCACCGCGCCCCCGAGCTGGCCGACGAGTCCGGCGCGGGCCACGAGCGCACCGGCTGACCCCGTCCGGCCCGCCCCGTCCGGGGGGTCGCGTGGGTCTCTCGTCGGCGAGGCACGCCAGGGGAGCCGGAGATCGGCGCCTCCTGGGCAAGCGTGGCCGATGATGTGAACGTGTCCCGTTCGGGTGCGGGACGTGGCGGGGAATGCGAGGCGGACGATGGGGGAGCCCGGATGGCGGGGTCTCCGTCGCCGCGCCCGCCGCGCCTCGAACCCGCCGCACGCCGACCCTCTGCACGCCGACCCTCTGCACGCTGATCGGCCGCACACCGGAGCAGCGCCCGCCGGGTCGTCGCATGGGGATCCGCCGCGAAGTGGCAGGTGGCGCGTCCGTCTGGGCGACCGGAAGGGGCGCGGGGGCCGGCCGGGCGACGGTAAGGGGCG
>NZ_SMKO01000369.1 GCF_004348685.1 Nonomuraea deserti
CACGCGCAAGGGGTGCTGGCTGAGGAGAGCGAGCAGCCGGTCGCGGTTGCGGGTCAGTGGCCGCCGGCCGGTGCGCGGCCGGTCGAGGTCGAGCAGCTGTATGACGACATGGCGGCGATCGGCCTGGACTACGGGCCGCTGTTCCAGGGTTTGGTGGCTGCCTGGCAGCACGAGGACGCGGTGTTCGCCGAGATCGTCCTTCCCGAGCAGGCGCACGCGGAGGCGGGCCGGTTCGGGTTGCACCCGGCGTTGCTGGACGCGTCGCTGCATGCCGCAGCCCTGGGCGATCTGGTGCCGAGAGCGGAGTCGGGACGGCCGTATCTGCCGTTCGCCTGGAGCGGTGTCTCGCTGCACGCCGCCGGAGCGACCGGGCTGCGGGTCAAGGTCACCCGCGCAGCCACGGACACCAGCATCTCGTTGAGCATCGCGGACGAGAGCGGCGCCGCGGTGGCCGAGATCGACGGGCTCATGCTGCGCGCCCTGTCCACCGACCTCACCGCAGGCGCCCTGGACACCCTCTACCAGGTGACCTGGAACGAGCCGACCGAGCTGCCCACCGCTGAGAACGAGGAGTATCCGAGCCTGGCGTCGCTCAGGGACACGGACGCGATGCCCGAGTGGGCGTTCGTGGAATGCCCCGCCGCCGAGCCCGGCGACGACATCCCCGCCGCGGTGCGGCGTGCCACCGCTCACGCGCTGACTTCCGTACAGGAGTGGCTGGCCGACGAGCGGTTCGCGTCGTCTCGGCTGGTGGTGGTGACGCGGGGCGCGGTGGCCGTTGATGACGGTGACCGGGTGGATGTGTCGGCGGCCCCGGTGTGGGGCCTGGTGCGGGCGGCCGAGGCGGAGAACCCGGGCCGGTTCGTGCTGGTGGACGTGGACGGCAGCCAGGAGTCGTGGGCCGCCGTGGGATCGGTGGTCGCTTCCGGGGAACCTGAGTCCGCGGTGCGGGACGGCCGGGTGCTGGTGCCGAGGCTGAACCGGGTCAGGGACCTGGAGCGGCGCGAGCCGGTGTTCGGCTCGGACGGCACCGTGCTGGTCACCGGGGGGACCGGTGGGCTGGGCGCGCTGGTGGCCCGCCACCTGGTGACGGAGCACGGCGTTCGGAACCTGTTGCTGGTCAGCCGTCGCGGTCTCGACGCGCCCGGTGCGGCCGAGCTGGTGGCGGAGTTGTCGGAGCTGGGCGCCGAGGTGGACGTGGCGGCCTGCGACGTGGCCGACCGTGACGCGCTGGCCGCGCTGATCGTGTCCATTCCCGACGAGCGCGCGCTGCGCGGCGTGGTGCACGCCGCGGGCGTGGGCGACAACGGGCTGGTGGGGTCGCTGTCGGTGGAGCGCCTCGACGGGGTGCTCGGGCCGAAGGCCGACGCGGCGTGGCACCTGCACGAGCTGACCCGTGACCTGGACCTGTCGGCGTTCGTGCTGTTCTCGTCCGCCGGCGGTTCCGTCCTGGCGGCGGGGCAGGCCTACTACGCGGCGGCGAACGTGTTCCTCGACGCGCTGGCGGTGCACCGGCGGTCGTCGGGGCTGGTGGCGACCTCGCTCGCGTTCGGGTTGTGGGACACCGACACCGGGCTGAGCGCGTGGCTGAGCGAGGCCGACTTCGAGCGGATGCGGCGCCAGGGTCTGCCGGCGTTGACCGTGGACGAGGCGCTGGCGTCGTTCGATGCGGGGTCGGGCTCGGACGCGGCGGCGCTGGTGCCGCTGCGGGTCGATGCCGCGGCGCTGCGCAGCCGGGGCGCGGAGCTTCCCGCGCTCCTCCGCGGTCTCGTACGCGGATCGGCACGCCAGGTGGCCCGCGCGGCCGGATCCGGGCTGGCCCGCCGGCTCGCCGGGCTGGAGGAGGCCGAGCGCGGCAGGGTGCTGCTGGAGCTCGTCCGCCAGGAGGTGGCCAGGGTTCTCGGTCACGCCTCGATGGACGCCGTGGAGCCCGACCGCGCCTTCCAGGAGCTCGGCTTCGACTCCCTCACGGCCGTCGAACTCCGTAACCAGCTCAACTCGGGCACCGGGCTGCGGCTCCCCGCGACGCTGGTCTTCGACTACCCCAACGCGCGAGCCGTCGCCGACTACCTGGAGGCGGAGTTCACCGGCGCCGGGGCCGAGGCGACGGCGGTCACCGCGGCCACGACGCCGCTGAACGACGAGCCCATCGCGATCGTCGGCATGGCCTGCCGGTACCCGGGCGGCGTGCTCTCGCCGGAGGACCTCTGGCAGCTGGTGAGCGCAGGTACGGACGCGATCGGCGACTTCCCCGCCGACCGCGGGTGGGACTTGGACCGGCTGTACCACCCGGACCCTGACAATTCAGGCACCACGTACACGAAGCGGGGCGGCTTCCTGCACGACGCGGCCGACTTCGATCCGGCGTTCTTCGGGATCTCGCAGCGCGAGGCCCTCGCCATGGACCCGCAGCAGCGGCTCCTCCTCGAGGCCTCGTGGGAGGCGATCGAACGGGCCGGCATCGACCCCGTGGCGCTGCGCGGCAGCAGGACGGGCGTGTTCGCGGGCGTCATGTACCACGACTACGCGGCCCACCTCACCACCGTGCCCACGGAGCTGGAAGGGCTCATCGCCACCGGGAACTCCGGCAGCGTCGTGTCCGGCCGCCTGTCGTACACCTTCGGGCTGGAAGGCCCTGCGGTGACCGTGGACACCGCCTGCTCCTCCTCTCTCGTCGCCCTGCACTGGGCGGCGCAGGCGCTGCGGTCGGGCGAGTGCGACATGGCGCTGGCCGGCGGCGTGACCGTGATGGCCACGCCCGGCACCTTCGTGGAGTTCTCGCGCCAGCGCGGCCTGTCCCCGGACGGGCGGTGCAAGGCGTTCTCCGCCGACGCCGACGGCACCGGCTGGGGCGAGGGCGTCGGCGTACTGCTGGTGGAGCGGTTGTCGGATGCGGAGCGTCTGGGGCATCGGGTGCTCGCCGTGGTGCGGGGCAGCGCGGTGAATCAGGACGGTGCGAGTAACGGGTTGACGGCGCCGAATGGTCCGTCGCAGC
>NZ_SMKO01000036.1 GCF_004348685.1 Nonomuraea deserti
ATGGAAACGGCGGGCGACCCGTTGGGTGGGCGCCCGCCGTGCGGAGCGTACGTCAGCGGTGGTCTTCCGCACGCATGCCCACGCGCGGAGCGTCGATCACGACGTCGGTGAAGATGTCGAAGACGAGAGCGAGGATGCCGCCCACGACGAACACACCGGCACCGATCCAGACGAGCGTCCAGTTACCGGCGGTCAGCCCGAAGCCGGCCACCACGGTGCCCACCAGCATCACGGTCACCGCCAGCCACGAAGATGCGCGCCCGCCGTGGCTGCCGAGATTCTCGGTTTGCTCCGACTTCTTCCCCTCAACCATGACAAATCCTTCCTTTGCCGGTTATCGCGCTATTGGTGCGAGCCGGCTCTCAACCGGCATATCCTCTGCCTTGAGCCCATTCTCCCAGACCAGTCTCGCGCCCTCGTCGGCACGGTGGCTGTGTCTGCTTGCGGAACCGCCTACCATGGCAACGGGGAAGTTTGTCTCGGCCTCTCCTCCTGGCGGCGCCGCCGGGGTAGACCTGCGAGGAGCTTTACATAAAGTGGCAGCCATTCTCGACAAGATCCTACGTGCCGGCGAAGGCAAGATCCTACGCAAGCTGAAGCGGTACGCAGACCAGGTCAACTCCATTGAGGACGATTTCATAGGCATGTCCGACGCGGAGTTGCGGGCGATGACGGACGAGTTCCGCAAGCGCCACGCCGAAGGCGAGAGCCTCGACGACCTGCTCCCAGAAGCGTTCGCGACCGTGCGTGAGGCGGCCAAACGCGTGCTCGGCCAGCGGCCCTTCGACGTGCAGATCATGGGCGGCGCCAACCTTCACATGGGCAACATCTCCGAGATGAAGACCGGTGAGGGCAAGACTCTTACCTGCACCCTGCCGACCTATCTCAACGCGCTGACCGGCCGGGGTGTGCACGTCGTCACGGTCAACGACTACCTCGCCAAGCGCGACGCCGAGAACATGGGGCGCATCCATCGCTTCCTCGGCCTCGAGGTCGGCTGCATCGTCTCGGGCCAGCAGCCCGACGAGCGTCGCAGGCAGTACGAAGCCGACATCACCTACGGCACCAACAACGAGTTCGGCTTCGACTACCTCCGCGACAACATGGCCTGGTCGCTCGACGAGTGCGTGCAGCGCGGCCACTACTACGCGGTCGTCGACGAGGTCGACTCGATCCTGATCGACGAGGCCCGCACGCCGCTGATCATCTCGGGTCCGGGCGAGCAGTCGGGCAAGTGGTACAACGAGTTCGCCAAGATCGTGCCCCGCCTGCGCAGGGGCGTCGAGGCGAAGAACCCCGGCGAGGAGAGCACCGGCGACTACGTCGTCGACGAGAAGAAGCGCACGGTCGGCATCCTGGAGTCCGGCGTCGAGAAGGTCGAGGACTGGCTCGGCATCGACAACCTCTACAAGCCGGAGCACACCCACCTCGTCGGCTTCCTGAACAACGCGCTCAAGGCCAAAGAGCTGTTCAAGAAGGACAAGGACTACATCGTCGCCGACGGCGAGGTGCTGATCGTCGACGAGTTCACCGGCCGCATCCTGCACGGCCGCCGCTACAACGAGGGCATGCACCAGGCCATCGAGGCCAAGGAGAGCGTGAAGGTCAAGGACGAGAACCAGACGCTCGCCACGGTCACCCTGCAGAACTACTTCCGCCTCTACGACAAGCTGGCCGGCATGACCGGCACGGCCGTCACCGAGGCCAACGAGTTCAACAAGACCTACAAGCTCAACGTGGTCCCGATCCCGACCAACCGGCCGATGATCCGCAAGGACCAGGCCGACGTGGTCTACAAGACCGAGGACTCCAAGTTCAACGCGGTGGTCGAGGACATCAAGGAGCGCTACGAAGCCGGGCAGCCGGTCCTCGTCGGCACGACCTCGGTGGAGAAGTCCGAGCGGCTGTCCAAGGCGCTCAAGCGGCGCGGCGTGCAGCACGAGGTGCTCAACGCGAAGAACCACGCGCGTGAGGCGTCGATCATCGCTGAGGCGGGCCGCAAGGGCGCCGTCACCGTCGCCACCAACATGGCGGGTCGAGGCACCGACATCCAGCTCGGCGGCAACCCCGAGTTCCGCGCCGACCTCGAGCTGCGCCAGCGCGGGCTCGACCCGGTCGAGACGCCGGAGGAATACGAGAAGGCCTACCCCGAGGCGCTGGAGAAGGCCAAGGCGGCGGTCAAGGCCGAGCACGACGAGGTCACCAAGCTCGGCGGCCTCTACGTCCTGGGCACCGAGCGGCACGAGTCGCGGCGCATCGACAACCAGCTGCGCGGGCGCTCCGGCCGCCAGGGCGACCCCGGCGAGTCGCGGTTCTACCTGTCGCTCGGCGACGACCTCATGCGCCTGTTCAACTCGGCCAGGGTCGAGATGATCATGACGAGGCTGCAGATCCCCGACGACCAGCCGATCGAGTCCAACATCGTCTCCAAGGCGATCGCCTCCGCCCAGCACCAGGTCGAGCAGCAGAACTTCGAGATCCGCAAGGAAGTTCTGAAATATGACGAGGTGATGAACCGCCAGCGCAAGGTCATCTACGCCGAGCGCCTCCGCGTGCTGGAGGGCGCCGACCTGCACGAGCAGGTGCGCGGCTTCATCGGCGACGTCATCGACGGCTACGTCCAGGGCGCCACGGCCGAGGGCTTCGCGGAGGAGTGGGACCTCGAGAAGCTGTGGAAGGCGTTCGGCGAGCTCTACCCGGTCCAGGTCACGATCGAAAACGTCATCGAGGAGGCCGGCTCCCGCGAGGAGGTGACCGCCGAGCTGATCAGCGAGCGGATGAAGGCCGACGCGCTGGCCGCCTACGCCAGGCGCGAGGAGGAGTTCGGCCCCGAGACCACGCGTGACCTCGAACGCCGCGTGATCCTCTCGGTGCTCGACCGCAAGTGGCGCGAGCACCTCTACGAGATGGACTACCTGCGCGAGGGCATCGGCATG
Source organism: Nonomuraea deserti (assembly GCF_004348685.1). Classification (GTDB taxonomy): domain Bacteria; phylum Actinomycetota; class Actinomycetes; order Streptosporangiales; family Streptosporangiaceae; genus Nonomuraea; species Nonomuraea deserti. The sequence goes on from NZ_SMKO01000036.1 coordinate 2,937, forward strand.
CGGGCCTACGCGCAGAAGGACCCGCAGATCGAATACCAGCGCGAGGGCTACGAGATGTTCACCGCGATGCTCGAGGGCATCAAGGAGGACTCCGTCGGCTTCCTGTTCAACCTCGAGGTCGAGGTTCAGGAGAATCCGATCGTCGCGGAGGAGGACGCCGCGCTGGCGGAGACCCGCTCGATCATCGCGCGCGGGCTGCGGGGTCCCGAGCGGCCGGCCGAGCTCGAATACTCGGCGCCCGGCGAGCAGGGCGACGTCGAGCACACCAGGGTGCGCACGACCTCCGCCGAGCGGGCCGCCTACGGCAACGTGGAGCGCAACGCGCCCTGCCCGTGCGGGTCGGGCAAGAAGTACAAGCGCTGCCACGGCGACCCGAAGAACGCCGCCTGACGTTTCCTGCGAAGACCCTCACCTCTCCGGGGTGGGGGTCTTCTGCTCTGTACGGACCCGCGCCTTTCCGGCTGCCCGGCCAGCCCCGCTCACGGCGCCCCGGTGAACCCGCTTCCCTTCGGGGGCCCGGCGGGCTCGCGCCGTTCCGGGTGCCGGTTCGCTGGGATGGCGGCTTCGGCCGGTCAGGCGGTCTCGAAGTCGGTGCAGAGCCACTGGTGGCCGCGCCGTTCCAGGCGGGCGGCGAGTACGTGGTCGCGCTCGCCGCAGTGCACCACCACGCACATCTCCAGGGCGCCATCCCTGGGTTCGGTCACGTGCGGCCGCCCGGCGAACGGAGGGCGGCTGGCCGCGATCATCCGCCCGGCCCTGACCAGATCCCGGTAGGCCCGGTCGGTGAGCCGGCCGGCCAGCGTCTCGGGCGGGCGGCGGCCGGTGAGCACCTCCGCCAGGGCCTGCCCGAGATGGCGCAGCCTGCGCTCGTCGGGGGCCGCGCCAGGTGCTCCCCACACCAGGGGGCGCGCGTCCAGGGCCAGGGCTCCGTGGGTCTGGGACGCCGCGCCGCCCGCCCTGCGCCGGGCGTCGTCGTAGGGCGGCTCGGGGGCGGGGGTGATGCCGATGCGGGGTGCTGCGGACACGCATCCTCCAAGTGCTCAGGCGGGGAAACAAACGTCATAAGGAGTTTTCGGCCCGGCCCAGGAATACAGCGGCCACCAGCTTCCCCCAGCTGGGGCCGCTTTTCGTCCCGCTGTGAGTAGAAGGTCCTCCGGAGCTGGATCCCCCTCTTCGAGGGCTGCGCGCCGTTTCGGGCGCGGAGCGGCGTACGCATCGGCCGTCCTGAACTCAGGCGGGTTCGCGGCCGGGCGTGGGGAGGTTCAGCGCGCGGATCAGTACGGTGAACAGCACGTAATAGAGCACCAGGTACGCCAGCCCGAACCCGACGATCAGCCCCAGCTCGTGCGTGTTGGACTTGCCGGCGTTCAGCAGCATGTCGATGGCGCCGCCGGAGAAGGTGAACCCGAGGCGCGCCCCCAGCTCGGCCATCAGGGCCATCGACAGGCCGGTCAGGAGCGCGTGCACGCCGAACAGGACCGGCGCCACGAAGATGAAGGCGAACTCCAGGGGCTCGGTGATGCCGGTGACGAAGGCGGTCAGGCCGGCGGAGAGCATGATGCCGCCGACGGCCTGGCGGCGGGCGGGGTCGGCGGTCCGCCACATGGCCAGGGCGGCGCCCAGGAGGCCGAACATCATGACGGGGAAGAACCCGGTCATGAAGATGCCGGCGCCCTGCTCGCCGGCGAAATAGCAGTTGAGGTCACCTGCCGCGTCCCTGGTCGCGCCGTTCACGCCCGCGCGGCACTCGGGCAGGGTGAACCAGACGATGGTGTTGAGCACGTGGTGCAGGCCCAGGGGGATGAGCAGGCGGTTGGCCACACCGTAGATGCCCGTGCCGACCGTGCCGTGGGCGGACAGCCAGTCGCCCGCCTGCGCCAGCCAGTCGCCGATCGGCCGCCACAGCAGGCCGAGGACGACGCCGAGGAGGAGTGCGGCGACCGCGGTGATGATGGGTACGGAGCGGCGCCCGCCGAAGAAGGCCAGCCACGAGGGCGGTTTGAGGCGGTGGAAGCGCTGCCAGAGCAGGGCGGCGGTGATGCCGATGAGGATGCCGCCGAGGACGCCGGTCGGGTTCTGCGCTCCGAGGTCGAGTGCGGGGGTGCCGTCGCGGAGCAGCACCGTCACCTTGTCGTGGACGGCGCCCTGGCCGGCGTCGAAGAAGAGGGTCTTGGTCACCCGGTCGAAGACCAGGTAACCGACGACGGCGGCGAGCGCGGTGCTGCCGTCGGACTTGCGGGCGAAGCCGATGGCCACGCCCACGGCGAACAGCAGCGGCAGGTTGTCGAAGAGGGCGCCGCCCGCCGCCGCGAGCACGCGGGCCACCGGGAGGAGCCAGGGCAGGACGCCGCCCAGGCCGTCGGCGCCGAGCAGGTCGTCCTGGCCGAAGCGGAGGAGCAGGCCCGCGGCGGGGAGCACCGCGATGGGCATCATGAGCGAGCGCCCCACGCGCTGCAGCCCGCCGAACACCGACGACCAGCCAGGGCTCATGACGGTGGTCCCCCCACATCGTGCTCCGCTCGCGGGGGTCGCCGGACTACCTACCCCGCGGCGGATCGCGGGGAACCGTCGCTAGGTCTCGCCCGAGTCGACGTCCGGCTCGGGTTCCCGGCCGGGTGTCATGATCTTGAGCTTGCGGATCAGGAACGTGAAGACGACGTAGTAGAGCACGCCGTAGACGACGCCCAGCGCGAGGATGCCGGGTAGGTTCTCGGTGTTGGACTTGCTGGCGTTCAGCAGCATGTCGAGCAGGCCCGCGGAGAAGCCGAAGCCCAGCTGACCGCCGATCAGCGTGGTCAGCGCCATGGCCAGGCCGGTCAGGATCGCGTGCACCACCAGGAGCAGCGGCGCCACGAAGATGAAGGCGAACTCGATCGGCTCCGTGATGCCGGTGACGAACGACGCCAGCGCCGCCGACAGCATGATGCCGCCCACGCTGGCCCGCCGGTGCGGCGGCGCCGCGCGCCACATGGCCAGGGCGGCGGCGGGCAGGGCGAACATCATGATGGGGAAGAAGCCGGCCATGAACTGGCCCGCTCGCGGTGCGCCGCCGAAATAGCAGTTCCAGTCGCCGCCCAGCACCTGGCCGCCCACGTCGCACTGCGGCACCACGTGCCAGACGACGGAGTTGGCGAAGTGGTGCAGGCCCAGCGGGATGAGCAGGCGGTTGATCAGCCCGTAGATGCCGGTGCCGATCGGGCCGATCGCGGTCAGGGCCTCGCCGGCCTGCCGGATCCACTCGCCGAGCACCGGCCAGAGCCATCCGAAGAGCACGCCGATGAGCAGCGCCACGATCGCGGTGATGATCGGTACGAACCTGCGCCCGCCGAAGAACGCCAGCCACGGCGGCAGCTTGATGCGGTGGAAACGCTGCCAGAGCAGGGCCGCGACCAGGCCCATGACGATGCCGCCCAGGACCTGGGTGGGGTTCTGCATGCCGTAGTCGATGATCTCGACCACGCCCTGGTCCTGGACCTCCTTGATCGCGACGGTGTCGCGGATGCCGGAGCCGAAGAACATCACCTTCGTCACCCGGTCGAAGACCAGGTAGCCGACCATGGCGGAGAGCGCCGTGCTGCCGTCGGACTTGCGGGCGAAGCCGATGGCCACGCCCACGGCGAACAGCAGGGGCAGGTTCTCCAGCAGCGCGCCGCCGGCCGCGGCCAGCACCTCGGCCACCCGTTCCACCCAGGCGAATCCCGCCACGTCCGCCAGGCCGCCGGGCTGGGCGCCGTTCGAGCCGAGCATGTCGGGCTGGCCGACGCGGAGCAGCAGGGCCGCCGCGGGCAGGGCGGCGATGGGCAGCATCAGGGAGCGGCCCAGCCGCTGGAGCACGGTCATCACGCGAGCGCCCGGCGAAGGCCGGGCGGCGGTGGTCTCGTTCACCGGACGTTCCTCCGGGGGTGGGAGCCGACCCCTCAGGGCTCGAGTATGGTGCGCAGCTGGTAGCGGTCGGCGCGGTAGGTGGACACGCCCAGCTCCGCGCAGACGCCACCGGCGAACGACCTGCGCTGGAGCAGCAGCACGGCGCCGCCGCGCGGCAGCTTCAGCAGGTCGGCGTCGCTCGGGTCGGCGATGCCGCCGTCGATGGTGAGCTCGCCGGCGTCCATGACGAGACCGTAGCGGCCCTCCAGCAGCTCATACAGCGATTTGTCGGACAAGTCCTGGTCCGCAAGACCGGGGGCGAGCTTGACCGGGATGTGCGCCCGCTCGATGGACAGCGGCTCCCCGTCGGCCGTGCGCAGGCGCTCGATGAAGTGCACCTCCTCGCCCGGCTGGATGCCCAGCTCCTTGGCCAGGTGGGCGCTGGCGCGCACGATCCTCCTGTCGAGGTCGCGGGAGCCGGGGATCATGCCGCGGGCCCTCATGTCGTCGGTGAACGAGGTCAGCTGCAGCGCCAGCTCGATCTTGGGCCGGGCCACGAACGTGCCCTTGCCGGGGACGCGGTGCAGGCGCCCCTCGGAGACGAGGTGGTCGACCGCCTGCCGTACGGTCATTCTGGACAGGCCGAAGCGCTGGCAGAGCTCGCGCTCGGAAGGGATGGCGGCGCCGATGCTGAGCTCGTCGCTGTCGATGAGGTCCAGCAGGATCTCGCGAAGCTGGAAGTATTTGGGCACCGGGCTGTCCGGATCGATATGCGCCACGGATCCTCCTCTCGAACTGACCAGGGCAATGAGTTATGGTTCGTACTGGTCTAGTCCGGACTAGACCACATGTCGCAAAAGACGGTCAAGTCTAAGCCCTACGGATTTGAGGGATGAGCCCGAGATGACCACGAAGATGCGCCGCGAGATCGCCGAGCAGCCGGCCGCGCTGCGGGCCACGCTGGACTCCCTGCTCCCGAGGGTCGACGAGGTGCGCGCGGTGGGCGAGCACGCCAGGCAGCTGTTGTTCATCGCTCGTGGCACGTCTGACAACGCGGCGGTGTACGGGCGCTACCTCGTCGAGTCGCACGCGGGCCGCCTGTCGGCGCTGGCCGCGCCGTCGATCGCGACGACGTACAAGCGCCGGCTCGACCTCGACGGCGTGCTGGCCGTGGCCATCTCGCAGTCGGGGCGCACGGAGGAGATCGTCGAGACGCTGGCCTGGGCGAAGGACTGCGGGGCCAGGACGGTCGGCATCACCAACGGCGGCGCGGACAGCCCGCTGGCCCAGGCCGCCGACGTGGCCCTCTGCACGGTGGCCGGCGAGGAGGAGGCCGTGCCGGCGACCAAGACCTACACCACGCAGCTCGCCGCGCTGGCCGTGCTGGCGCTGGGGCTGGGCGCCGACGTGGACGTGACGGAGCTGCTGCGGGTGCCCGAGGCCGTGGAGAAGCTCATCGCCGCACCCGGTGACCTCGACGCCCTGGTCGAGGGGTTGGTGGACAAGCCGGGCGTGGTGGTGTCAGGGCGCGGGCTGGCGTTCTCCACGGCGCTGGAGACCGCGCTGAAGCTCAAGGAGGCCTGCTACCTGCACGCCATGGGCCTGTCGTACGCCGACCTGCTGCACGGGCCCATCGCCGTGGTCGACGCCGACACCCCCGCGCTGCTGGTCGCCTCCGAGAACAGCCCGACCCTGTCCGGAACGGTCGCGCTGGCCGAGCGGGTGGTGGCCGCGGGGGCGGCGGCGTACACGATCGGGGGCGGCGTGGCGCTCGCGCGGGCGGGCACGGCCGCTCTCAACGGTCCCGACCTGCCCGAGTGGGTCGCGCCCATGGGCCTGATCGTGCCGGGGCAGCTGCTCACCGAGGCGCTCGCCCGCAGGCTCGGCATCGACCCCGACGCGCCGCGCGGCCTCAACAAGGTCACTCAGACGGACTGATCACACAGCGTCGTCTAGCCTGGTCAGAGTGTTAGTGCGAGGGAGGACCGGATGGCGGCTGACGTCAACGCGATCATCGCGGCGCTCGGCGGTGCCGGCAACATCATCGAGATAGAGCCCTGCATCACCCGGTTGCGCACGGAGGTGCGCGACGCGTCCCTGGTCGATCAGGCGGCGCTCAAGGCGGCGGGCGCGCACGGCGTGATGGCCGCGGGCAACGTGGTCCAGGTCGTCGTCGGGCCGGAGGCGGACACGATCGCCAGCGACATCGAGGACATCATCGGCTAAGGGCGAGACCATGACGACTGTTCTCGCCCCGGTCGAGGGGGCGGCCGTGGGGTTGGCCGCGGTGCCCGATCCGGTGTTCTCCGCGGGCATGGTGGGGCCGGGAACGGCGATCGACCCGCTGAGGGGGCCGGGGAAGGCCGTTGCTCCCATAGCGGGAAAAATCATGAAGCTGCACCCGCATGCGTACGTCATCGTGGGGGACGACGGCAAGGGTGTGCTGGTGCATCTGGGCATCGACACGGTCCAGCTCAAGGGCGAGGGGTTCCGGCTGCTGGCGACCGAGGGCGACAGGGTGCGCGCCGGTCAGGCGGTGGTGGCGTGGGACCCGTCGACCGTCGAGGCGGGCGGCCGCTCGCCGGTCTGCCCGGTGGTCGCGTTGGACGCGCTCTCCGATGCGGTGACCGGGGTGGCGCAGGGCAGGGTGCATGCGGGGGACGAGCTGTTCAGATGGGAATAGACCCGCTGCCAAGGCGTCACAATAGGCATGCCGCCGATGCGACCCCGATCGGCAGGCGCCGTTCGATCCCGGGCCCGGCTGGTCCGGACCAGCGCAGAAGGAGGAAGAAGCAGATGGGTGAGCGCAAGGTCACCGTAGCGGCGGAGGTGGGGCTGCACGCCCGGCCCGCGGCGACGTTCGTGCAGCGGGCCAAACAGGCTCCGATGGACATCGCGGTGGCGAAGGCCCACGGCGGTGACCCCGTCAACGGCAAGAGCATTCTCGCGATCATGGGGCTCGACGTCCGCCAGGGCGAGACCGTCGTGATCTCCGCGGAGGGCGAGGGCTCCGAAGAGGTGCTCGACGAGCTGGCAGAGATCGCCGGTAAGCCATGAATCTGCGGGGGGTGGGGGTCAGCCCGGGCATCGGGCACGGCCCCGCGTACGTACTGACCGCCTCCGTGCCCGAACCCCCCGAGGGCGCCACCTACACCGGTGAGGCGGAGCAGGAGAAGGAGCGCGCGATGGCCGCGCTCACCCGGGTCGCGGGCGAGTTGGAGGCCCGCGGCAACCAGGCGGGCGGCGAGGCCGAGGAGATCCTCAAGGCTCAGGCGCTGATGGCCGAGGACCCCGGCCTGGTCGTGAAGGTGCGCTCACTGATTGACCGCGGGCTGGCCGCGCCCAGGGCGGTCTACGAAGCTTTCACGAAATATCGGGACGTGCTGGCCGGCTCCGGCGGATACCTGGGAGAGCGGGCCGCCGACCTCAACGACATCAGGGACCGCGTGGTCGCGCTCCTCTACGGGCACGCGATGCCGGGGTTGCCGGCCGCGCCGGCGGAGCCGTACGTGCTGGTCGCCCGGGACCTCGCGCCCGCCGACACCGCGCTGCTGTCCAGGGGCGACGTCGCCGCGTTCGTCACCGAGGAGGGCGGCCCCACCAGCCACACAGCGATCATCGCCAGGGCGATGGGCGTGCCCGCCGTCGTGGCCTGCCCTGGCGCGACCACCATCCGGCAGGGCGTGCGGGTGATGGCCGACGGCGCTTCGGGCGAGGTGCGCCTGGAGCCGGCCGAGTCCGACGTGGCCGAGGCCGTCGGCGCCGCGACGGTCAGGCAGGCCGCGGTGTCCGAGGCGGAGGGCCCCGGCCGGACCGCCGACGGCCACCTCGTTCCGCTGCTCGCGAACATCGGCAGCCCGGCCGACCTGGCCGCCGCCCGGGAGGCCGGGGCCGAGGGCATCGGGCTCTACCGGACCGAGTTCCTCTTCCTCGACCGCGCCGAGGCGCCGTCCGCCGAGGAGCAGCGGCGCGCCTACCGGGCCGCGCTGGAGGCGTTCCCCGGCGGCAAGGTCGTCGTCAGGACGCTCGACAGCGGCGCGGACAAACCGCTGGCGTTCCTGCCCTCCGCCGCCGAGCCGAACCCGGCGCTGGGTGAGCGGGGCCTGCGCGCGTTCCGCAAGTTCCCCGAGGTGATGGAGGCGCAGCTCGGCGCGCTGGCCGAGGTCGCGACCGACGACCTCATGGTGATGGCGCCCATGGTGGCCACGGCAGAGGAGAGCCGGTGGTTCGCGCAGCGGTGCCGGGCCAAGGGGCTGCGCGGCGTGGGCGTCATGATCGAGATCCCGTCCGCCGCGCTGCGGGCCAAAGACCTGCTCGCGCCCGTGGACTTCGTCTCGGTCGGGACCAACGACCTGTCCCAGTACGCCTACGCCGCCGACCGCCAGCTCGGGGCCGTGAGCGCGCTCCAGGACCCGTGGCAGCCCGCGCTGCTCGACCTGGTCGCCATGGCCGCGCACGCCGCCAACGGCGTGGGCAAGCCGTGCGGCATCTGCGGGGAGTCGGCCGCCGATCCGGCGCTGGCGTGCGTGCTCGTCGGCCTCGGGGCGGCGACGCTGTCGATGGGGGCCGGGGCGCTGCCCGCCGTACGCGCCGGGCTGGCCGCGCACACCCTGCAGCAGTGCACGTTCGCGGCCGAGGCGGCGCGGGAGCAGACGACGGCGGGCGCCGCGCGTGCGGCGGCCCGCGTGCACCTTCCGGAACTCGGCAGGCTGGGGCTCTGACGGAGGCCCGCCGGGGGCCCTGTGGCTCAGGCGTGCGCGTGGGGTCCGATCGGGTCGTCGCACGGATACCTTAGGAGGCATGCCTCACTCCCCTCGACATCTGGCAACGGCAGGTTTCCTGACGGTCGCGCTCGCCGCGTGCGCCGGTGGCGGCGGTCCGGCGGGCACGACGCCGCCAGGGGGTAAGGCGGCACCACCCACGCGGTCCACCCCGCAGCGCCCGCCCCAGACGCCGGACAAGCCCGACCCCGTCGAGAGCGCGCTGGCCGGGATGAGCGTCGCGGAGAAGGTGGGCCAGCTGTTCATGCCCGTCCTCTACGGCACCTCCGCCTCCTCGGCGTCGGGGGAGAACCAAGCCCGCTACGGCGCCAAGACCCCGGCCCAGGTGATCAGGAAATATCACCTGGGCGGCGTGATCCTCTTCCCGCAGAACGTCAGGAGCGCCCGCCAGGTCGTCGGCCTCACCAACGGCATGCAGCGCGCGGCCGAGGGCGTCCCCCTCCTGGTGGCCACCGACCAGGAGAACGGCCTGGTGGCGAGGATGTCGGCGCTCATGACCGACTTCCCCGGCGCGGGCGAGATCGGCGCGAAGAAGGACCTGTCGCTGTCGCGGGCCGTGGCCGCGGCCACGGGCCGGGAGCTGCGGGCGCTCGGCGTCAACCTCGACTTCGCCCCCGTCGCCGACGTCAACGTCAACCCGGCGAACCCCGTGATCGGCAGGCGGGCCTTCGGCGACGACCCGCAGAAGGTGGCCAAGATGGTCTCGGCCGCGGTCAAGGGCTTCGACGACGCGAAGATCGCCGCCACGGTCAAACACTTCCCCGGCCACGGCGACACGGCCGTCGACAGCCACAGCGGGCTGCCCGTGATCAAGCACACCAAGGCCGAGTGGGAGCGGATCGACGCGCCGCCGTTCAAGGCCGCGATCGCCGCGGGCGTGGACGCCGTGATGAGCGCCCACATCGTCTTCCCCAAGCTCGACCCGTCGGGAGACCCGGCGACGCTGTCCAAGCCCATCCTGACCGGCCTGCTGCGGGAGAAGCTGGGCTTCAAGGGCGTGATCTCCACCGACGCGCTCAACATGGGCGGGGCGCGCACGAAGTACGACGACGGCGAGGTGGCGGTGCGTGCCGTGCTGGCCGGCGCCGACCTGCTGCTCATGCCCAACGACCTGCCTGAAGCCCACCGGGCGGTGCTGGCGGCGGTGAGGTCGGGCCGCATCTCGAAGCAGCGCCTCGACCAGTCGGTCACCAGGCTGCTCACGCTCAAGCAGTCGAAGGGGCTGCTGGCCGAGGCCCCCGTCGCCTCCGCCGCGGAGGCGGCCCGCGTGCTGCGCTCCGCGGAGCACCGCAAGCTGGCCGCCCGTGTCTCTCGCGGCTGACGCTAGTGCGAGCCGCGTAGCCCGCTGGCGATGAACATCGCGGCCAGGATGGCGAACAGGAATGCCTGCAGAAACTGGATGAACATCTCGAACGTGGTCAGGGGCCTGCCATTGGCCGGGGAGGGATTCGGGCCGCTGGAGGTGATCAGGATCGTCGTCCGCACGGCGGTCCTTTCTGGGTAGCGTCCTAGCGCTGGGAAATCACCTCAACGACCGAAATTTCCGGCATTTTTGGGTGGTTCCGTCCGGTCCCAATCCCGCGTTCAGGCGTCGCGCCGCCGCAGCAGCAGCCCGCCGGCCAGGAGCGCCGCGGACGCCCACGCGGCGAGCACGCCGAGCCCCGCCCACGGGCCGAGCGGCAGGACGGCGGCGTCGGTGGTGGCCTGGACGGCGAGCCCGGCGCTGGCCGGCGACAGCTGCCAGAGCAACCGCTGCGCCTCCTCGTCGGCGACCATCCGTACGGCGAGCGGCAACAGGTAGAGCAGGCCCAGCACGGTGCCCGTGGCCGCGGCGGAGTCCCGTACGGCGGTGGCGACGCCCAGGCTGAGCAGGGCGATCAGCGCCAGATAGAGCACGGATCCGGCGGCGGCGCGCAGCGTCGGGCCGTCGGCCGGCGACAGCGGCGGGTAGCCGTGGGCCGGGGTGAAGCCGCTGCCGGGGAGCAGCAGCCGCCCGGCCAGCACCGACCCGAGCACGGCGGCGGTCCCCGCGGCCAGCGTCAGGCCGGTGAGCACGGCGGCCTTGGCGGCCAGGACGGCGGTGCGGCGCGGCATCGCGACCAGGCTGGTGCGGATCATGCCGGTGCCGTACTCCCCGCACACCATCAGCACGGCCAGCAGCGCCACCGTCGCCTGGCCGAGCTGGACGCCCTGCAGGCCGATCCTGGCGGCGTCGTGGCCGCAGCCCGCCGACGCGCACGTCACGGAAGAAGCCGCCACGGCGCTCAGCGCCACCGTCAGCACGACCGTCCCGGCCAGCAGCCACCCGGGCCCCGGCATGGTGCGCAGCTTCGTCCACTCGGCGTACACGGCGTACCTCATACGTCCCTCCCGCGCAGCCGGTAGGCGGCCAGGGCGAGGGCGGCGGCGGTGTAGCCGCACAGGACGGCGAAGCCGGCCCACGGCGCCAGCGGGTAGTAGCCGGCCACCGGCGCGTAGTGGGCGAGCACCTGCGGATATTCGGGCACGCTCTGCTGGATCGCGAACCCGGCCGCGGGGGTGATCCGCAGCAGCCACTCCGACACGCTCTCCGGCAGGAAGGACATGATCGCGAGGACGTACGGGACGAGGGTGGCCGCGACGGCCACGACGACCGCCGTCGCGCTGCGCCGGAACAGCGCGCCGAGCGCGAGGCCGAGGACGGCGGCCACGGCCAGCAGCGCGGCGACGCCCGCGATCACGCGCAGCTCGGTGAGCAGGGGCACCGGCTGGGTGAAGACGCCGTTGCCGCGCAGGATGCGCCGCCCGGCCGGCAGCGTGACGCCGGCGGCCGACAGCCCGGCGAGGAACGTCACCGAGCCGATCACCACGGCCTTGGCCGCCAGCACCCGGCCCCGGCGCGGGCTGGCCAGCATCGTGGTGTGGATCAGCCGCCGCCGGTACTCGGCGGTCACGAACAGCACGCCCACGACGATCACCGCGATCAGCCCCGCCATCGCGCCGGTCAGCGTGCGCTCGACGGTGCTCTCGCCCGTGAGGGGCGCGACGTCCCCGACGCCGGTGACGGCGAACGTGCCGCCGGAGCGCTCCAGCCTGCCCGGGTGATGAGGCGTCACGCCGTCGACTTCCGTCGTGACGCCGATGTCGTCGCTCTTCCACGTGCCGCCGGTTCCTGCGCCGCGCACGCTGACCCGGTCGACGACGGCGGTGGCCTCCGCGAAGCGGGACGCCGCGATGGACCCGCCGGCGGCGTTCGGCGAGATCGTCAGATCACCGGGGGAGGCGACGAACAGCCCGATGCGGGCCCTGGCCGGCAGCCCTTCCAGGCGGGCGGTGCCGACCCGGGTCCACCGCCTGCCGTCGGGGGACTCCTCGCCGGTGATCGTGTCACCCGTACGGGTCAGCCGCAGCCAGCGCGGGGACCGCGGCGAGACGCCGCCGGGACGGCCGGCCACGTCCTCGGTGAAGTCGTGCTGCATGCGCACGCCGTGGCTCCCGGTGACCATCACGGCCGCGTAGGAGGCGCCCTGCTCCGTGCTCTCCTTGATCATGATGCCGGCCTTGGCCCAGGGCACGACCCCGGCGACCACGTTCCTGACGCCGGGGGTGGCGTCGGGCTTGCGGATCAGGCCGGTCATGGAGGTGACGCGCGCGGTGATGACGCCGTCGCCGTCCAGCGGCTGGTGGACGAAGAAGAACCGGTCCTCCACGGCCTGCCCGCCCGGGCCCAGCGGGGGGACGGGACACGGCACCTCCACCGGCCCCTTGCTGCAGGAGGAGTGGCTGCCCGCGGCGAACGACAACCCGAGGCCCACGACGAGCAGCGCCCCGGTCGCCACGCCGGCCACCCAGCCGTGAACGGTGCGGAACTTGGTCCACTCCGCGCGTACGAGCTGCCAGAACCCGTCCCGCCCGGCTCGCAGGTCCGAGCGGTAGGGGGTGACGGCGGTCATCGCGCCGCTCCCCGGAAGTCGACGGCGTCCCTGGTCAGGTCGAGGTACGCCTCCTCCAGCGTCGCCCGGTGGGCGCTCACCTCGGAGAACGGCACGGACCGGTCGCCGAGCAGCCGTACGACATGCTCGGCGGCCATACCGGCGACGGTGAGCATGTCACGTCCGGTGACGGTCACCGTGGCGCCCGCTCCGGCCAGCGCCGACATCGCGGGCTCCCGTGCCGTCGTGCGCACCGTGACCTGGCCGCCGGACGCGGCCTCGATCAGGTCGGCCACGCTGGTGTCCGCGACCACCCGGCCCCGGCCGGCCACCACGAGGTGGCCGGCGGTGTCCTGCAGCTCGCTCATCAGGTGGCTGGACACCAGCACGGCCCGTCCCTCGGCGGCCAGCGACCGCAGGAGACCACGGATCCACACGATGCCCTCGGGGTCGAGGCCGTTGAACGGCTCGTCCAGCATGAGCATCGGCGGGTCGCCCAGCAGCGCCGCGGCGATCCCCAGCCGCTGGCGCATGCCCAGCGAGAACCCGCCCGCGCGGCGTTTCGCCGCGGCGGCCAGCCCGACCCGCTCCAGCAGCGCGTCGGTCCGCCCGGCGCCCAGCCCCTGGGAGCGGGCCAGCCACAACAAGTGGTCGCGCGCGGTGCGGCTCGGTTGCAGCGCGCCGGCGTCCAGCAGCGCGCCGACGTGCCGCAAGGGGGTGCGCAGGCTCCGGTACGGCCGCCCGCCGACCAGCGCGCTGCCCTCGTCGGCGGCGTCCAAGCCGAGTACCACCCGCATCGTGGTGGACTTGCCCGCCCCGTTGGGGCCGACGAACCCGGTGACCTGGCCCGGCCGTACGGTGAACGACATCCCGTCCAGAGCCTGGGTCGCGCCGAACCGCTTGCGCAGCCCGGAGACTTCGATGGTTGCTTCCACGCCAGGCAGACTAGGCAGCGGACCCCGTGCCGGTCGTCACGCGAGGGAGCCATCTCCGCCGTCCCTGACGCCCGCTACGGCCCGTCCCTCGTACGAGGGATGGCGGCGGGGCGCGGGGCGGTGACAATGGCTTGCGTGAGGCGAGCGGGCGGCAGGTGGGTGGCGTGGGTGCGCCGGATCCCTGCCGCGTGCGCTGCGCCGGCACCGTACGCGCCTCTGGTGACCGGTGTGCTGCTGGCGCTGCTCGGCGTGGCCGAGTCGCTGGCGTTCTCGTCGACGCAGCCGATGATGGGCGACACGGTGAGCGTGCCCGCGGGCACCTTGGACGGCCCCGCGGGCACCCCGGACGGGCCCTCGGGCTCCCTTGTCGATGCCCCGCCGGCCGCGGACCCGGCCGGTCCGGGGGTGCCTGGCGCCGAGACCTGGGTGCCGGACCCGGCCAAGGTCATCGTGCTGCCGCTGCTCGCGCTGGCCACCACACTCCCGCTGCCGCTGTTGTGGGGGCAGCCGTTCGCTGCGGCGGTGCTCGGCGGAGCGGCGAGCGCGCTGTCGATCGTGGCCTTCGACACGTTCACCGTGGCGGGCGCGGTCACGCAGGTGATCGCCGCCTGCCGGGCGGGACGCCACGGTACGCCGGTCCAGGTCGTGCTCGCGGCGGCGGTCTTCCCGCTGCCGGTCGTGGCGCTGGTGCTCGCCGGACGTACGGGCGGCGAGCCGGGCGTGCTCGCGCTGTTCATGGCCTTCCTGGCGCCGGTGGCCGCGGCGGCCGGGGTGGCGCGGCGGGCCCGCCGCCGGGCGATGGCCGACACGGCGGCCCGGCAGGTCATGTCGGAGAGCCTGCTGGAGCACGCGGCCAGGGGCGAGCGCGCCCGCATCGCCCGCGAGCTGCACGACGTGGTCGCCCACCACATCTCCATGGTCGCCGTGCAGGCGGAGACGGCCCGGCTCGCCGTCCCCGGGATGCCCGACGCCGGTGCGGAGCGGCTGCTGGCGATCGGCGACACCGCCAGGGCGGCGCTGACCGAGATGCGGCGGTTGCTCGGCGTGCTGCGCGAGGACGCGGAGGCGGAGCCGGTCTGGCGGCCTCAGCCGGGCCTGCGCCTGCACGAGCTGAACGAACTGCTCGACGCGTCGCGGGAGGCGTCGGGCACGGTCACCCGGCTCGTCCTGCGCGGCACTCCGGTGGAGCTCGATCCGGGGGTGGAACTGGCCGCGTACCGGATCGTCCAGGAGGCTCTCACGAACGTGCGGCGGCACGCCCCGGGCGCGGCCGTGGACGTGGAGCTCGACTACGGTGACGAGGTCGTGCGGCTGCGCGTCCGCGACAACGGGCCGGGCCCGCCCGGCGGCGAGCAGCCCGGCGGGCAGGACGGCGAGCAGCGCGGCGAGCAGGGCGGTGGGCAGGGCGGTCACGGCCTGGCGGGCATGCGCGAGCGTGCCGCGGCCGTCGGCGGCGAGTTGCGCACCGGCCCCGCGCCCGGTGGCGGCTTCCTCGTCGAGGCCCGCCTCCCCCTCAAGGACGGCACCACCGGGTGAGCGTCGCCCGCCTCCCAGGAAAGGAACGACCGAGCGGATGAGTGCCCCCAAGGTCCGTGTCGTCATCGCCGACGATCATCTGGTGGTGCGCACCGGGTTCGCCGAGTTGCTCGACACCCAGCCGGACTTCGAGGTCGCCGGCACCGCCGCCGACGGCGCCGAGGCGGTGCGGGTGTGCCGCGAACGGTCGCCCGACGTGGTGCTCATGGACGTGCGCATGCCCGGCATGAGCGGTATCGAGGCCACCCGGCTGCTCGCGGGGCCGGGCGGGCCGCGGGTGCTCATCCTGACGACGTTCGACCTCGACGAGTACGTCTACGACGCGCTGCGCGCCGGGGCCAGCGGCTTCCTGCTCAAGGACGTCACCGCCGAGCGGCTGTTCGACGCCGTGCGCGTCATCGCCGCGGGCGAGGCTCTGCTGGCCCCGGCGGTCACCCGGCGCCTGATCAGCGAGTTCGCCCGGCAGGGCCCGAGGGGCGACGCTCCCGTGGCGGAGCTGGCCAGGCTCACCCCGCGCGAGACGCAGGTGCTGAGGCTGGTCGCGGAGGGGTTGTCCAATCCGGAGATCGCGGGACGGCTCCTGGTCACGGAGGAGACGGTGAAGACGCACGTCAGCCGCGTGCTGAACAAGCTCGGCCTGCGTGACAGGACCCAGGCGGTGGTCGCCGCGTACGAGACGGGGCTGGTGGTGCCGCGCGGCCGGGCGTGAGCACGGGACGGGGGACGCCTTACTCTGGA
The DNA here is from genome assembly GCF_004348685.1 of Nonomuraea deserti. Taxonomy (GTDB): domain Bacteria; phylum Actinomycetota; class Actinomycetes; order Streptosporangiales; family Streptosporangiaceae; genus Nonomuraea; species Nonomuraea deserti. The sequence continues at coordinate 18,702 of NZ_SMKO01000036.1, forward strand.
ACGACGTTCGAGCCTGGAGGTGGCCGTGGTCACGGGTGTGCTGATCGACTGGGGTGGGGTGCTCACGACGAGCCTGTCCGACTCCATCGGCAGGTGGATCCGCGAGGACCGGATAGACGCCGACCATTACTACGTCGTGATGCGCGAGATGGTCGATCACGCCTACGGCGAAGGCGCGGGGGAGAGCACGGTCCACGCGCTCGAACGCGGCGAGCTCGACGGCCCCGCCTTCGAGCGCGATCTCGCGGCCCGGCTGCTCACGCTCGACGGGGTGCCGCCGGTGGCGGAGGGGCTGCTGGATCGCATGTTCGCGGGGTTCGAGCGGGTCGAAGCGATGTACGACGTGCTCCGCGATGTGCGGAAAAATGGTGTTAAAACGTGTTTGCTCTCCAACTCCTGGGCGAACACGTATGCCCGCGACGACTGGGACGACCTCTTCGACGCGGTCGTGATCTCCGGCGAGGTCGGCATGCGCAAGCCCGAGCCGCGCATCTTCCACCACGCCCTCGGCCAGATCGGGCTCCCCGGCGAGGAGTGCGTGTTCATCGACGACATCGAGGCCAACATCCTGGCCGCCCGCGCTCTCGGCATCGCCGGCATCCATCACCGCGACGCGGAGTCGACCATCACGGAGCTCGAGTCCCTCCTCCGTCTCACGCTGCGCCGGGTCTGACGTCAAACAGGCTGCGACCAGGCGGCATCGGCGCTGATGAGAAATCCGCCGAACGCGCCGCCGCCACGCCCCGGGGCGGGCACCGTGGCAGGGCGGCGGGCTGATGAGCAGGGCGATCGTCAGTAAGGTGTCGGTCTGGTGGCTCGGGTTTCCCGATGGCCGAGCCCTGGCGAAGCGTGGAAAGGTACGTCATGCGCGTCTATCTGCCGTGCACTCTCCCTGCCCTGGCCGCGGCGGTCGAGGCGGGAGAGGTGGGCCCGGCCCCGTTGACCGGCTACGCGGTGACCCCCGCGCTGACCGAGTGGTACGCCTCGGGCGACACCGAGGAGCTCGAATATGTCGCGCTCACCGAGGCGGCCCGCGCCTCGCTGCGCATGCTGGCCGCCGCCGGCGGCAAGGCCGCGCCCAGGCGCGTCGTGGTGGCGGCCGAGGTGCCGGACCGCGAGGTGTCCGCCGGCGTCGATCTCGAGGAGCGGGGCAGGGTGCGCCTCGCCGGGCCGGTCCCGCTGGCCAAGGTGGCCGCCGTGCACGTCGACGACCACGACGCGGTGGCCGACATCGAGGCCGCGATCGCCGCGCTGCCGGCCTCCGACGCGGGCGACGACGACGCGAGGTTCACCGTGGACGGCGCCGAGGCCCACGAGCTCATGTGGTACGCGACCCAGGAGATCCCCGAACTTCTCGCTTAGTAACGGTGACGTTACGTCCGTCACACTTCCTTGACCGCCCCGTGACTTTACTCGCTAGTGTCCCGACCCAGCACTGTTCTTTACCCAAAGGAGTCGGTTCTCAGTGAAGCTTCGAGTTGTGGCTGTCGTTACGGGGGCAGTGGCGGCGGCGGCCCTCTTCGCAGGCTCTCCCGCGAACGCCCAGGCTGCCAAGCCGTACGACCACAAGGACCCCTACAAGTCGGGCTGCGGTAACTCGGCCCGCGCGGTGAAGACCGCGAAGATCAAGAGCCGTGCCAACGGCACCATCGGGACCATCAAGCTGATGTGGTCCGGCAAGTGCAAGACCAACTGGACCGAGATCAAGGTCGGCTCCACCATGAGCGGCTCCATCAAGGTCTACGCGCAGGACGGGCGTTACGACACCTTCTCCTACAAGGCCGGCAACGGGGGCCGCCACTGGGGCGACATGGTCTGGGCCAACAACATGTGCGCCTGGGGCAGCGCCACCGCGCAGTGGGGCGGCGGCCGGGGCGGCCAGAACGGCTCCGGCACCACCGCCAAGGCCTGCGGCTGAGGCACGCCGGCGAAGGCCGTGGCCGTCCGGCCGCGGCCTTCGCGCGTTCCGTGGAATGTCACGTCGGCCCACTATGCTGGTCATGACATGACAAAGCACATTGTTTGGGATTGGAACGGCACCCTCTTCCACGATCTCGACGCCGTGGTCGAAGCCACCAACGAAGTCTTCAAGCCGTACGACCTGCCCGCGATGACCGCCGACGGATTCCGCGCGGTCTACACCCGCCCCGTCTGGCTCGCCTACGAGCGCCTGCTCGGCCGCCCGCTGACCGAGGGCGAGTGGCAGTTGCTCGACGAAGGATTCCACCAGCACTACTACCGGCTGTGCGACAGCTGCCGGCTCGCCGCCGGTGCCGAGCTCGTGCTCTCCAGCTGGACGGGCACGCAGTCGCTCTGCTCGATGGCGCCCCACACCCATCTGGTGCCCAAGGTCGACTCGTTCGGCATCACCCGGCACTTCACCAGGATCGACGGGCTGCACGGGCTGACCGGCGGCGAGAAGGCGGCCCACATGACCGCGCACATCGCGGCACTCGGCGTCGATCCGAGCGACATCCTGGTGATCGGCGACAGCGTGGACGACGGGCTCGCCGCCAAGCACGTGGGAGCCAGGGCGGTGCTCTACACCGGCGGCATGACGACCAGGGCCGAGCTCGAAAGCACCGGTCTGCCGGTGGTCGACACCCTCGCCGACGCCCTCGACCACGCGTAGACGGCGCTCGGGCCATGCGAGTTTCGCCCAGGCGCGGGCTTTGAGCCCGGTGGCGGCCGTACCCTGGCAGGGATCATCCCCCTCAGGAGGCCGCCATCAACCGCCTTGTGCTCTGGAACGTCGACCTGACCCTGGTCGACGTCGCCATCGTGACCAGGGACGCCTACGCCGAGGCGTTCCGCCTCGTGACCGGGCGACCGCTGGTCAAGCTCGTTCCCCCGCTGGGCCGCCCCGACTCCGAGATCGTCTTCGAGACGCTGGCCGTCAACGGCGTCCAGGCCGAGGACGCCCACCTGCCCAAGTTCCTCGCGGCACTGGCCATGGCCTTCGCCGACCGGCGCGGGCGGCTGGTTGCGGAAGGCCGGATGATGCCCGGGGCGAAAGACGCGCTCAAGTCGGTGTCCAAGCTCGACGGCGTGGTGCAGACGGTCCTGACCGGCACGATCAAGAGCAACGCCGTGCACAAGCTCAAGGCGTTCAAGCTGGACAAGTACATCGACTTCGAGCTCGGCGGCTACGGCGAGGAGGTCTATCCCAAGGCGACGCTGCTGCAGGTCGCGCAGTCGCGGGCCAAGCAGCGCCTCGGGGCGCCGTTCACCGCGGCCAACACCGTGGTGATCGGCGACTCCACGCGTGACGTGCAGGCCGCCAAGATCGGCGGTGCGGCCATGATCGGGGTCGCCTCCGGGCGGTCGATGGCGGCCGAGCTCCGCGAGGCGGGCGCCGACATGGTGCTGCCCGACCTGTCCAACGCCTCGGAGGTGGTGGCCGCGGTCGCCGGCCTCACGTCCCCCCTCGACCGCAAAGCCGGCTGACCTCCCTCTCGACCGCGATGCCGGCTGGCGTCGTTCTCGGCCGCGATGCCGGCTGGCCTCCACCGCGGGCGGGGTCAGGGCAGGGCGTCGAGGAAGCGGGCCGCGATCGGCGCCGCCACCGCGGAGCCCGCGCCGCCGCCCTCGACGACCACCGCGAACGCCAGGTCGCCCTTGTAGCCGATGAACCAGGAGTGCGCGGGCGGTTCCTTGCCGGAGCCGTACTCCGCGGTGCCGGTCTTGCCCGCCGTGCCGGCCGGGAACCGTACCGCGTGCGCGGTGCCGTCGGTGACGACGGCGGGCATGAGCTTGCGCAGCGCCGCCACCACCCCTCTCTCCAGCGGGCGCGGCTGGGACGGCCGCGCGTCGGGGATGTGCTCCTCCTTGACGAGCCTGGGCGGGATGTACGCGCCGGAGGCGATGGCCGCGGCGACGGACGCCATGTTCAGCGGGCTCGCCAGCACCCTGCCCTGCCCGATGGCGGCGGAGGCGAGGTCGGTGTCGTCCTTCGGGTCGGGGAACTCCGCCCGTACGGCGGGCACGCCGGGGGTGATCGGGACGCCGAAGCCGAAGCTCTCGGCGACCTCACCCAGCCGGCCGCCGTTCAGCTCGGCCACGGCGAGCTCGCCGAACGTGGTGTTGCACGAATGCGCGAACGCGTCACGGAACGACAGGGTGCCGAAGTCCTCGTAGCCCGCGTTGTGGAAGGGGAAGCCGCCGATGTTCCGCTCGGCGGGGCAGGCGACCTTCTGGGCCGGCTCGGTCCCGTCGGCGACCAGGGCGGAGGCCGTCACGACCTTGAAGGTCGAGCCAGGCGGATATTTGCCGAGCAGGGCCCGGTTGAACCCGCCGGGCGCGTTGATCGCCGCCAGGATCTCCCCGGTCGAGGCCCGCAGCGCCACCAGCGAGCGGGGCTTGGACACGCCTTCGAGCGCCCGGGCCCCCGCCCGGTGCACCTTCAGGTCGATCGTGGTCTGCAGCGGCCGCTTCGCTCCGGGTTTCACGACCGTCTGGAGGACCTTGTTCCCTTCGTACAGGTCGATCCTGGAGTGTCGTGGCGTCGTAAAACGGTCGGGAAAGGTGTGCTTGATCCCTTCGACGAGTTGTTGCACGGAGCCGGGGGCGTCAGGGGTGCTGATGGTGGTGCCGTCGGCGGCCACGACCCGGGGCGGGTCACCCTGCTCCGTGATGACCCGCAGCGAGCGGCCCTCCTTCAGCAGGGGGTGCAGGGCGGCGGGGGTCCAGGCCACTTTCCAGGTGCGGCCGCTTTCGACGAGCTTGAGCCCTCCGCTGTAGCGCCAGTCGTGTTCCCCGGTCAGCTCGGCGACGAAGCCGACGACGCCGTCGCCGTCGCCGTCGGCGGCCGAGCGGGCGAAGACGCCGGACGGCTCGGGACGGTGGAAGCCGGCCCGGGTCGCCTTGAGGTCGGCGAGGAACCGCCGGTGCCGGCGCTCGAAGTCGGCGGGCGGGTCGACGACCAGCTCCCGCATCGCCGCGTAGTCCTGGCCGGACCAGGCCGCGAGGTATGCGTCGGCCGTCTGCTCCGGCGAGCCCTCCGTACGCAGTGCCCAGATGACGCCGCCCGCCGCCACGACCGGGACGAGCAGGCCCGCCGCGATCCACGGCCATCGCCTCCGCCGCCGCGGCGGCTGTTCAGGCCGGAGGTTGGCATAGTTTGTCCCCGTTTGTGGTGCCATGACGGAGAGGACACCAGAGTGGGAGCGCAGGTGTCCAATACTGATATGACTGCCTTGAAGATATAAATCTGGATATGGTTGCTGCTCATGGACCTCGTCCGGCACCTCCGCTACTTCACCGTGGTCGCGGAGGAACTCCACTTCGGCAACGCCGCGATCCGGCTCGGCATGGCGCAGCCGCCGCTCAGCCAGCGCATCAAGCGCCTGGAGGAGGAGCTCGGCGTGCGGCTGTTCGACCGCTCGGCCCGCCAGGTCAGGCTCACCGAGGCGGGCAGGCTGCTGCTGGGCGAGGCCCGCGAGATCGTGGCCAGGGTGGACCGGCTGCACGAGCTGGCCAGGCAGGGCCAGGGCACGGTGCTCAAGGTCGGCGTCCCGCCCGACCTGGCCGCCGCCGCGATCGCCGCGCTCGTCGCCGGTTTCCGCGAGATCAAGCCGGAAGTACGCCTCGCGCCCGCCGAGATCTGGACCGCCGACCAGGTGACGGCGCTGGCGGAGGGCACGATCGACGTCGGCCTGGTGCGCCATCCGGTCTCCGCGCCCGGCCTGGAGTACGGCCGGATCCTCGTGCAGGCGCAGGGCGTGCTGCTGGCCGAGGGTGACCCGCTGGCCGCCGTCGGCGAGGTGCACCTGGCCGACCTGGCGGGACGCGAGTTGCTGATGCCGCCCAAGGAGGGCGAGCCGGGGCTGCACGCCGAGGTGCTGTCGGAATGCCGGCGCCACGGCTTCGTCCCCGCGCAGGTGCACCAGGGTGCCGGGCTCGGGCTGGTTCTGGCCGGCGCGGCGGTGGCGTTCGGGCCGAAGGCGGAGCTCTCGGGGCTGGCCTGGCGGCCGCTGCTAGGCTCGCCGATCATGTCCCGGGTCTCCACGGCCTGGCGCATGGCCACGGCGTCCGGCAACGACCTGATCGGCGACTTCTCCGCCGTGGCCGTACGGACATTGAAGGAGAGAGCGGGGATGACGGACGAGGGCGCCGTACCCGCACGGCGGATCAGCCGCAGGCCGGGGATGCTGGCATGAGCGGGCGCACGGACCCCCACGGACGCGACGCGCGCATGCGGCAGGCGAAGGAGGGCGCATGAGCACGCCCGACTTCGACGCCCTGTTCAGGACGGCCGGGGTGAACGGCTGGTTGCACGCCGTCGACGTCGACTCGGGGCGGGAGATCGGTCACGGGTCCGACGTGCCGCTGCCCACGGCGTCGATGTTCAAGGTGCCGCTGCTGGTGGAGTTCTGCCGGCAGGCCGACGCGGGGCTGCTCGACCCCGCCGGCCGGACGACCGTGCCGGCGGCCGGCCGGTCGTCGGGGCCGACGGGCATCTCGGCGATGCTGGACGAGGTGACGCTCTCGCTGCGCGACCTGGCGTACCTGATGATCGCGGTGAGCGACAACGGCTCCGCCGACGTGCTGCTGGCCAGGGTCGGGCGCGAGGCGGTCAACACGATGCTGGCGGCGCTGGGGCTGCACGGCACGCGCGTCCTGCAGAGTTGCCAGGAGTTCAACGACAGCATGCGCGAGGACACCGGCCACTCGTGGCCGTACCTCGATCCCGACGACATCGCCCGCCTGAGCGCGCTCGACCCCGAGCGCACCAACAAGAGCACCCCGCGCGAGATGGCGGAGCTGTTCGGGCTGATCTGGCGGGACGAGGCGGCCTCGGCCGAGTCGTGCGCCTGGATGCGCGCGGCGCTCAACAAGCAGGTCTGGCCGCACCGGCTGGCCTCCGGCTTCCCGTACGACGACGTGGCCGTGAGCGGCAAGACCGGCACGGCCCCGACGTTGCGCACCGAGTCGGGTGTCGTCGAATATCCCGACGGCAGGCGCTACGCGGTGGCCGTGTTCACCCGCTCCTTCAGCACCGCGCTCAACCAGCCGCGCGCCGACGCGGTGATCGGCACGGCCGCGCGTATGGCGGTGGACCACCTACGGAGGTAGCAACTTGTGGGGAAGTCCGGGTATGACTTTCCGTTGATCAAGCGACAGGATGGGACACATGGTTGCTGAGGGCGAGCTTGTCTGGGAGCCGAGTGAAGAGGTCGTAGCATCGGCCAGGCTGACCCGCTACCTGGAGTGGCTGGGGCGGCCCGCGGACTACGAGGACGCGTGGCGGTGGTCCGTCGACAACCCGGAGGAGTTCTGGACGTCGATCTGGGACTACTTCGACGTGATCGGCGAGCGGGGCGACGGGCCGGTGCTGTCCGGCGCGATGCCCGGCGTCACGTGGTTCGCCGGCAGCACGCTCAACTACGCCGAGAACGCGCTGCGCCCGCGCACCGAGGGCACCGCCCTGGTGTTCGTCTCGGAGGACGGCGCCCGCCAGGAGCTGACCCACGCCGAGCTGCGCGACGAGGTCGCCCGCGTGCGGACGGGGCTGCGCCGCCTGGGCGTCGGGCGCGGCGACCGGGTGGCCGCCTACGTGCCCAACATCCCGCAGGCCCTCATCGCCTTCCTGGCCACCGCCTCGCTGGGCGCCATCTGGTCGGCTGGCTCGCCCGACTTCGGCGTGCCGAGCGTCGTCGACCGGTTCACGCAGATCGAGCCCAAGGTGCTCATCGCGGTCGACGGCTACCACTACAACGGCAGGAGCTACGACCGCTCGGCGGCCGTCAACGAGATCGCCGCCGCGCTGCCCTCGTTGCGCGCGACCGTGTGGATCCCCTACCTGACGGCGGCCGAGGAGGGCCGGGCGCCGCAGCACGCCGAGCCGGCGCCCGCCCACACCACGGAGCCGCCGCACGGCGAGGTGATCGGCTGGGAGGGGCTGCGGGCCGAGGAGGGCCCGCTGGAGTTCGAGCGGGTGCCCTTCGACCATCCGCTGTGGATCCTCTACTCCAGCGGCACGACCGGGCTGCCCAAACCGATCGTGCACGGGCACGGCGGCGTGGTGCTGGAGCACCTCAAGTCGCTCACCTTCCACCAGGACATGGGTGAGGGCGACGTGTTCTTCTGGTACACCACCACGGGCTGGATGATGTGGAACTACCTCATCGGCGCCCTGCTGGTGGGGGCCACGCCGGTGCTGTACGACGGCTCGGCCGCCTACCCGTCGGCGGCGGCGCTGTGGCGGATCGCCGACTCCGAGGACGTGACCTACTTCGGGGTCGGGGCGCCCTACATCATGGCCTCGCAGAAGGCCGGCATCCATCCGGAAGGGCTGGAGAAGCTGCGCGGCGTCGGCTCGACCGGGTCGCCGCTGCCGCCCGAGGGGTTCGCGTGGCTGGCCGCCGAGCTGCCCGGCATCCCGCTCGGGTCGTTCTCCGGCGGCACCGACGTGTGCACGGGCTTCGTCGGGGCCACCGTGCTCCACCCGGTCAGGGCCGGCATCATCCCGTGCCGGTCGCTGGGGGCGAAGGTGGAGTCGTACGACCCCGCGGGCAGGCCGGTCGTCGGCGAGGTGGGCGAGCTGGTGGTGACCCGGCCGATGCCGTCGATGCCGGTGAGGTTCTGGAACGACCCGTCGGGCGAGCGCTACTTCGGCAGCTACTTCGACGTCTACCCCGGCGTGTGGCGGCACGGCGACTGGATCAAGATCAACGAGGACGGCAGCTGCGTGATCTACGGCCGCTCCGACTCGACGCTCAACCGCGGCGGCGTCCGCATGGGCACCAGCGAGTTCTACCGGGTCGTCGAGCGGTTCGAGGAGATCGCCGACAGCCTCGTGATCGACACCGGGCAGCTCGGCCAGGAGGGGCGGCTGCTGCTGTACGTCACGCTCGCCGAAGGGGCCGAGCTCACCGAGCGGCTCCAGCGGGCCCTCTGCGACGCGCTGCGCACGGAGCTGTCGCCCCGCCACGTGCCCAACGAGATCCACGCCGTGCCGGGCATTCCGCGCACGCTGTCGGGGAAGAAGCTCGAGGTGCCCGTACGCAAGATCCTGCTCGGCACGCCCGTCGAGCAGGCGGCCAACCCCGACGCCATGGCCAACCCCGAGGTTCTGAGCCACTTCCGCGCCCTGGGGTGAATCTCTTAAAACGTGACAATCACAATGCCGCCATACCTTCCGCCAAGGCATTGACGCTCGCTGGACACAGCGCCTAGATTCCGGACAGCCACCCGTTAAAACGTTTGTCGTCGGGAGGATGGATGGCCGCTCCCCCCACGCTGGCGCTGGCGAACGTCAGCAAGTCGTTCGGCGCCGTGCGCGCGCTGCGCGACGTCTCGATCGAGTTGTTCGCCGGCGAGACGCACGGGCTCGCGGGGGAGAACGGCGCCGGCAAGTCCACCCTGGTCAAGACGCTCGCCGGGGTGCACCGCCCCGACAGCGGCCAGGTGCTGCTCGGCGGCGAGCCGGTCGACTTCGCCGGACCGGCCGACGCCCAGCAGGCGGGCGTGGCCGTCATCTACCAGGAGCCGACCCTCTTCCCCGACCTGTCGGTGGCCGAGAACATCTTCATGGGCCGCCAGCCCCGGCGCGGCCTCGGCCGTATCGACCGCAAATCCATGCACGCGCGGACCAGGGAGCTGTTCGGGCGGCTCGGCGTGGCCCTCGACCCCGAGCAGCCCTCGCGCGGGCTGTCCATCGCCGACCAGCAGCTCGTCGAGATCGCCAAGGCGATCTCCAGGGACGCCCGCGTGCTGATCATGGACGAGCCGACGGCCGCGCTCTCCGGCCACGAGGTGACCCGGCTGTTCTCGGTCGCGGAGGCGCTGCGCGAGCAGGGCTGCGCCCTGCTGTTCATCTCCCACCGGCTGGACGAGATCTTCACCCTGTGCCAGCGGGTCACCACCCTGCGCGACGGCGCCTGGATCGCCAGCGAGCCCGTCGACGGGCTCACGCACGACGACCTCATCCGCCGCATGGTCGGCCGCGAGGTCGCCACGCTGTTCCCCAAGGAGGAGGCGGCCGTCGGCGAGGTCGCGCTGAAGGTCGAGCGGCTGACCCGCGAGGGCGTGTTCACCGACGTGTCCTTCGAGGTGCGCAGGGGCGAGATCGTCGCCCTGGCGGGGCTGGTCGGCGCCGGCCGCAGCGAGGTGGCCAGGGCCGTCTTCGGCATCGACCGCTGGGACGCCGGGTCCGTCACCGTGGACGGAGCCACCCTGCCCGCGGGCAGCCCCACGGCCGCCATGAACGCGGGACTGGCCCTGGTGCCCGAGGACCGCCGCCAGCAGGGGCTCGTCATGGACCTGTCGATCGAGCGCAACATCGGGCTGACCGGCCTGCGCGAGCTGCGCCGCGGCCCGACGATCTCCCGCAGGGCCGAGCGCGACCGGGCCAGGGACTGGGCGCTGCGGCTGCAGCTGAAGTTCGCCCGGCTGGCCGACGGGGTGGGCGTGCTGTCCGGCGGCAACCAGCAGAAGGTGGTGCTGGCCAAGTGGCTGGCCACCGAGCCGTCCGTGCTCATCGTGGACGAGCCGACGCGCGGCATCGACGTCGGCACCAAGGCGGAGGTGCACCGGCTGCTGTCGGAGCTGGCCGGCCAGGGCATCGCCGTCCTCATGATCTCCTCCGAGCTGCCGGAGGTGCTCGGCATGGCCGACCGGGTGCTGGTCATGCACGAGGGCCGGCTGGCCGCCGAGATCCCCAGGGCCGAGGCGACCGAGGAGAGCGTGATGAGCGCCGCGACCGGGAGGGCCGCGTGACCGGACCCACCACCACGGTGGCCGCGCCGCCCGAGCAGGCCCCCGGAGGGCGCAGCGCCAGAAGCCGGGTCGACCTGGTGTTCAGGGCCCGCGAGCTGAGCCTGGTCATCGCCCTGGTCCTGCTCATCGGCGCGACCGGCGCGGTCAACCCCAACTTCCTGTCCGGGCAGGGCATTGAGGACATCCTGCTCAACACCGCGATCCTCGCGCTGCTGGCCGTCGGGCAGTCGGTCGTGGTCATCACCCGCAACCTCGACCTGTCCGTCGGCTCCGTGGTGGGGCTGGTCGCGTTCGTCACCGCCGACGTGCTCGCGAGCGGCTGGGGGCTGGTGCCCGGCGTCGTGTTCGGGGTCGCCATCGGTGCGGCCTGCGGCCTGCTCAACGGGCTCCTCGTCAGCTTCTGCCGGGTCCCGGCCCTGGTCGTGACGCTCGGCACGCTCTACGTGATCCAGGGGGTCGACCACTACATCGCGCACGGCCGCCAGATCAACGCCGTCGACCTGCCGCCCGCGCTGCTGTCGCTGGGCAACGGGTCGGTGCTGGGTGTGCCGTACCTGCCGCTGATCACGCTCGTGTGCATGCTGCTGATCGGCTACTACCTGCGCTCCTACCCGAGCGGCCGGGAGTTCTACGCCATCGGCTCCAGCCCGGAGGCGGCCAGGCTGGCCGGCGTGCCGGTGCGCCGCCGCGTCCTGACCGCCTACCTCGTCAGCGGCTGCCTGGCCGGACTGGCGGGCGTGCTCTGGCTGGCCAGGTTCGGGACGGTCATCGGCGACTCGGCCAACGGCTGGGAGCTGATCGTGATCAGCGCGGTCGTGGTCGGCGGCGTCGCGATCACCGGCGGGGTGGGCAGCGTCTACGGGGCGGCCCTCGGCGCGCTGCTGCTCACCACGATCGGCAGCGCCCTGGTGGTGCTCCGCGTCAACCCGTTCTGGCAGCAGGCCATCACCGGCGCGCTGCTCCTGCTCGCCATCAGCGTCGACCGGGTGCTGGCCATGAGGGTGGCCCGCCTGCTCAGGAACAGGAGCCGTCATGGCTGACGAAGGGACCGCGGAGGTGGCGGGCTGATGGGCGGCCTCTCTCTCATGGGCAGGGCCCTGCGGTGGGACGTCCTGGTGGCGTCGCTGCTGGTCGCCGTGTTCGTGGCGGGTTCCTTCACCACCCCTGGCTTCGCGACCACCGGCAACCTGTCGTTCGCGCTGAGCGACCTGGGCGAGATCGCGCTCATCGCGCTGGCCATGACCCTGCTGGTGGTGGCCGCCGAGGTGGACCTGTCGGTCGCCTCCGTGCTCGGCCTGTCGAGCGCGCTCGTCGGCGCCATGTGGGAGGGCGGCATGGCCATCGAGACGATCATCCCGCTCGTGGTGCTCGTCGGCGCCGTCTGCGGGCTGGTCAACGGGCTGCTCGTGACCCGGCTCGGCCTGCCCTCGCTGGCTGTCACGATCGGCACGCTCGCCCTCTACCGTGGCCTGGCGTACGTGGTGCTCGGCGACAAGGCCATCGCCCAGTTCCCGCCCGGCTACGTCGCGCTGGCCGTGGACGACGTGCCCGGCACGCCGATCCCGTACCCGATCGCGCTGTTCATCCTGCTCGCCGTCATCGTCGGCGTGGTGCTGCACGCCACCGGCTTCGGCCGCTCCCTCTACGCCATCGGGGCGCAGGAGCAGGTCGCCTTCTTCGCCGGCATCCGGGTCAAGCGCATCAAGCTCCTGCTCTTCGTCGTCTCCGGCACGGTCGCGGCGTTCGCCGGGGTCATCTTCACCCTCAGGTACGGCTCCGCCCGCGCCGACAACGGCCTGGGCATCGAGCTCGCCGTCATCGCGGCCGTCCTGCTCGGCGGGGTCGACTTCGACGGCGGCAAGGGCACGCTGGGCGGGGTCATCGCCGGCGTGCTGCTCATCGGGTTGCTCCGCAACCTGCTGATGCTCGGCGACGTGTCGACGGAGATCCAGTCGATCGTCACCGGGCTGCTCCTCATCGTGTCGGTGCTCACCCCGCGCCTCGTCTCCCTCATCAGGCCGGCCCTGAAAGGAACACCATGACCCCGATGCGCCTCACCGCCGTCGCCACGCTGCTCGTCCTCGGCGTGGCGGCATGCGGCGGCACCACGAGATCGTCCGTCACCGCCGCTCCCCAGGAGGCGCCCGCCTCCTCGGCCGCTCCTTCGGCGAACCCCGACGCGCCGCTCAAGGAGGGCATCAAGCTGGCGTTCCTGCCGAAACAGATCAACAACCCGTACGAAGTGATCGTCGATGAGGCCGGGATCGAGGCGGCCAAGGAGTTCAAGGGCGAGGCCAAGGAGGTCGGCCCGTCCGACGCGTCGGCGTCGTCCCAGATCTCCTACATCAACACGCTGACCCAGCAGGGCCACGACGCGATCCTCATCGCCGCGAACGACGCCAACGCCGTCTGCGGCCCGCTCCAGCAGGCCCGCGCCAAGGGCATCAAGATCGTGTCGTACGACTCGGACGCGGCGCCGCAGTGCCGCGACCTGTTCATCAACCAGGCCAGCTCGGAAGAGGTCGGCCGCAGCCAGGTGCAGTTGCTCGCCGAGATGATCGACCACAAGGGCGAGATCGCCATCCTGTCGGCCACGGCCAACGCGACGAACCAGAACACCTGGATCAAGTTCATGAAGGAGGAACTGGCCAAGCCGGAGTACAAGGGCATGAAGCTGGTCAAGGTCGCCTACGGGGACGACGACGACCAGAAGTCCTTCACCGAGACGCAGGGCCTGCTGCAGGCCTATCCCGACCTGAAGGGCATCATCTCGCCCACCACGGTCGGCGTCTCGGCCGCGGCCCGCTACATCTCGGGTTCGAAGTACAAGGGCAAGGTCGTGCTGACCGGCCTGGGCACGCCCAACCAGATGCGGCAGTTCGTCAAGGACAAGACCGTGGAGAAGTTCGCCCTGTGGAACCCGAAGGACCTGGGCTATCTGGCGTCGTACGCGGCGGCGGCGCTGGTGTCGGGGCAGATCACCGGGGCCGAGGGGGAGACGTTCAAGGCGGGCAAGCTCGGGGAGCGCACGATCGGCGAGAACGGCGAGGTCATCCTCGGGCCGCCGTTCACCTTCGACGCCTCCAACATCGACCAGTTCGACTTCTGACGCGCGGTGGCGCGGCCCTGGTCCGGGCCGCGCCCCGACTCGCATGCATCCGGATGCCGATTGGCGGACGCTCTGAGAACCGCCGTTTATTCTGCTGTTTTTCCTCGCGAGTGCCGTGACCGGCCGGGCGTTTGTCTTGGGTGCGCCTTGACAATGCATGCGCATGCAAGGCACGCTTGAGCTCATTCTCGCGTCCTCTACGTGGGGCGTCAGTGACGAAGCGATCCCAAGGAGGAACGGACGTGTCGGCTGTTCTGAAAAGCGCCGTGCCCACCACGACAGACCTGGCGGAGGTCGACGAGCAGGTACGCGAGACCGTGGCAGCGGTCATCGCCGACATCCGGAAGAACGGCGACGACGCGGTACGCCGTTATTCGGAGAAGTTCGACCAGTGGTCTCCCACATCCTTCCGGCTGTCGGCCGAGCACATCGAGGAGATCGTCGCCGGCATCGACCCCCAGGTGATCGAGGACATCGCGTTCGTTCAGGCGCAGGTGCGCGGCTTCGCCGAGAGACAGCGGGAGTCGATCACGGATTTCGAGGTCGAGACGCTCCCGGGAGTGCACCTCGGGCAGAAGAACATCCCGATCAGCGCGTCCGGCGCGTACGTGCCCGGCGGGCGGTATCCGCTCGTCGCATCCGCCCACATGACGATTGTCACGGCCAAGGTCGCGGGCGTGCCACGGGTCGTGGCGTGCACCCCGCCGATCCGGGGCGAGATCCCGGCGGCGACCGTCGCGGCCATGTCGCTGGCCGGCGCCGACGAGATCTACCTCCTCGGAGGCGTCCAGGCCGTCGCGGCCCTGGCCATGGGCACTGAGACGATCGGCCGGGTCGACATGATCGCCGGCCCGGGCAACGCGTACGTGGCCGAGGCCAAGCGCCAGCTCTTCGGAGCCGTGGGCATCGACCTGATCGCCGGGCCGACAGAGATCCTTGTCATCGCCGATGAGTTCGCCGATCCGGTGACGGTCGCGGTCGACCTGCTCAGTCAGGCCGAGCACGGCCCCGACTCGCCGGCGGTGCTCGTCACCACATCCGAGTCCCTGGGCCGCCAGGTGATCGACACGATCGAGCGCATCCTGCCGGAGATGCCGACCAGAGACTTCGCCGGGCCCGCGTGGCGCGACCACGGCCAGGTGATCGTGGCAGCTGACATGGACGAGGCGTGGGCGATCGCCGACTCGTTCGCTTCCGAGCACGTGCAGGTGCTGACGGCCGCTCCCCGTGAGGCACTAACCCGCCTGCGCAACTACGGTGCGTTGTTCCTGGGCCAGGGCACGTGCGTCTCCTACGGCGACAAGGTGATCGGCACCAACCACGTCCTGCCGACCCGTGGCGCAGCGAATTACACGGGCGGCCTGTGGGTGGGCAAATATCTCAAGACCGTCACCTACCAGGAGGTCGTCGACCCCTCCACCAGCGCGGAGCTGGGTCGGATCTGTGGCCGGGCGTCGCGGGTGGAGCTGTTCGAGGGGCACGCCCGATCCGGCGACATCCGCGCCGCCGTACAGGACGGCACGCCGGGTTGGCTCAGCGACCTCGGCCTGCGGGCGGCGGGTAGGTGACGACCCGTGTGGCCCGCCGGCTCAGCCGGCCCGCACCGGGGCGTCGGTCGAGCGGATGACCAGCTGCGGTGGCACCACCACCCGCCGTAGTTCCTCGTCGCCGCCTTCGACGCGGGAGACGAGGAGCTCGGCGGCCGTGCGCGCCATAGTGTCGATGTTCTGGTGGACGGTGGTGAGGTCGATGATCTCCCACGACGACATGTCCATGTCGTCGTAACCGATGACGGTGAGGTCGCGCGGCACGTCGACGCCGCGCGCCTTCGCGGCGTTGAGCGCGCCGATCGCGAGGACGTCGTTGGCGCAGAAC
Source organism: Nonomuraea deserti (assembly GCF_004348685.1). Lineage (GTDB taxonomy): Bacteria > Actinomycetota > Actinomycetes > Streptosporangiales > Streptosporangiaceae > Nonomuraea > Nonomuraea deserti. Next base: position 34,405 of record NZ_SMKO01000036.1, read on the forward strand.
ACGGCGGTCGGCGTGGGCGGTGAGTCCAGGATCTCCGCCAGGGCCGAGTGGCCGGCCACATGGGTGTACGGCACCTCGCGGCAGGCGGCTGGATGAAGCGCGACACCCGCCTCCGCGAGGGCGTCGTGGAACCCTCGCGCGCGATCACGCCCGGTGCTCGTGTCGGCCGGGCCGAAGATGGCGCCGATGCGGCGATGGCCCAGCTCAACCAGGCGTTCGGCGACCATGCGCGAGCCGCGGATGTTGTCGGAGACGCAGGCGTCCACGTCGGGATGCGCGGTTTCGCGGTTGAGCAGCACAGTGGGGATCCCGCGCTCGCGCAGCTCTCGTGGGAGGGAGGAGTGCAAGGTGAGTGACGTCAGTGCGACTCCGTCGATGCCGCCCGACGAAAGCCGGGCGAGCAGGGTGGCGTCGTCGGCCTCGCGGAAGAGCGTCACCTGGAACCCGGCCTCCGCCAGCCGTTGCTCGAAGGCCGTCAGAACGCCGAGATAGAAGAAGTTGCGCAGGTCGGCCACCACCAGGCCGATGCGGTGGGTGCGCCGGGTCGCGAGGCTGCGCCCCGCGTCTCTCGGCACGTAACCGAGACGCTCGGCGGCGGCCAGAACCCGCGACCGGGTCTCTTCGGAGACGCTGCCGCCGCGCAGCGCCCGCGACACGGTCGGCTGAGCCACCCCGGCCAGGGCGGCGACGTCGTAGCTGGTGACAGGTCTCGCTCGCTGCGATGCGGGGCCGCCGGTCCTGCCGTTGGCGGCCCGCCGATCACCAGGTGCCGGCGACTGCGCCATGACGCCCCCTTCTCGGTGCACCCCGGCGGGCCGTTGGCACACCCTGCGATAGGTCCTCAGCGCGCTCATGATAGCCCAGGGCATCATTGCATGCGCATGCAGACCGAGGTCCCCGGTGCAGCTGCGAACCGTGCGGGCCGGCACGCGCCGCTTTCCGCCGGCGCGCCGGAGCTGGCCCGCGCCCGGTCCCCGGGCGTCGGCCATCCGGATCTCGGCGCGGCAGGCGCAAACTGTATGCATTTTCATCTCCAGCCGGTCAGCGGTCCGCGACTGGCCGGATGAGGAGCGGCGAGGGCTCGGGCAGAGCATCTCTGGTGGCAGGGCATTGATCTTCACTTATGTCGCGAGAGAACGCAGCGTCCGAGGCGCCGGGCGCGTAAATGGGCAAATCCCCCGCCGCATCGTTGACACGTCTTCTTCAAACTGCATACAGTTGGCCCACTTCGCGGCGAACGCCACGGTCTTTCTCATACATCCGCCGTACGGCGTTGCCGACAGGCCGCCACAGTGACACGGCGCTGAGCCCCTCAATCTGGCCACCTCATCGACCCGGCTCTCCGGCTGCGGCTGTATGACGTTCATCGAAGGAGACAGACATGCCCGAAACTTCCAGCCGTCCGCGTCGTACGACGGCCATGGGGCTCGCCGCGGCCGTTGCCTTGTTCGTGCCCGCCTGTAGCAGCGGACCTGGAGGATCCGGCGCCGCCGTCGGCGGCTCCTGCGCCACGCCGTCGGAACCGAAGAACGTGAAAATCTATCTCGGCGTCGGGGCATTCTCGAGCACCTACTCGCAGGAGTTCATCCAGGGCGCGAAGGCCATGGCCAAGTCGGCGGGCGTCCCCGAGAGCAACGTCAAGGCGTACGAGAGCAACTTCGACGGTCAGAAGCACCTCAACACGTTCACCGGTCTCCTGGCGGCCGGCGGGAAAGACACCGCCATCGTGGTGGACCCGGCCTCCACGGCGTTCACCAAGCCCCTCGTGCAGATGGCGGCGAACTCCGGAGCGCGCATCCTGACCCTGTGGAACCGGCCCGCGGAGATCCACCCATGGGACTTCGGCGGCGGCTGCTGGGTGGCCCACCAGGCATACGACGGCATCGAGTCCGGGGAGAAGAGCGCGGAGGCGCTGTTCGAAAGCTTCGGGGACAAGGGCAACATCGTCGCCCTCAACGGCGTGCCCGACAATCCTTCAGCCAAGGGACGCATCGCCGGCCTGAAGAAGGCCCTCGCCAAGAATCCGGACGTCAAGCTGCTGGACTCGCAGGTGGGTAACTGGGACCAGACGAAGGGCCAGACCATCACCGAAACCTGGATCGGCAAGTACGGCGAGCAGATCGACGGCGTGTGGGCCGCCAACGACGGCATGGCACTGGGCGCCGTCGAGGCGCTCCGAGCCCATAACCTGAACTCCCGGGTCAAGGTCACCGGATCGGACGGGTCGGCCGACGCGCTCGCCTCGATCGTCCGCGGCGACATGCTCACCTCTATGCGCGTCGACGGATATCTCCAGGGCGCCGTGACGTTCGGGCTCGCCTACGCAGCGCTGGTCGGAGACGTCGACCCGCAGAAGCTGTCGCATGCGCAGCGCGACTTCTACCTCAAGCAGGAGCTGGCGACGCCGGAGAACGCGTCGAAGCTGCTCAAGAGCAAGGCCGGAGACGTCAAGTACACCTACGACGCGCTGAAGAAGAACTTCTGGGCCGACTCGCCTGGGCAGATCACCGAGATGTCCGACTCATGACGACGTGCCCGCGGGACACCAAGGACCAATCGTGACCTTGAACGACACCATCACCCCCGACGGCGAGCATGTTCCGGCTGTGCGCGTGCCCCACGCACGACGGATGTCGCGCCTCTTGCCAGGCCGGATCGACCAGTTGGCTCCCGTAATCATGCTGGTCGTGCTGACGGCCGCGTTCTCCATGCTCAACGACCAGTTCATGACGGCGGACAACTGGCGCACCATCGCTAACCAGGCCGCGATCCCGATGGTGCTGGCCGTCGGGCTCACGTTCGTCATCCTCACCGGATCCATCGACCTGAGCGCCGAAGGGGTGATGGCGTCGACGAGCATCTGCGTGTCGCTCATGCTCGCCAACAGCCTGAACTCCAATGACCTCGGGCTCGTCGCCGTCGCCGGCGGCATCGCGATCGGCGCGGTGTTCGGGCTGGTCAACGGGCTGCTGTACACCAGGCTTCGCCTTCCCTCCCTCATCGTCACCCTGGGCACCTGGTTCATCGGGCTGGGCATCGCCAGTTACGTGTTTCCCGACCAGCAGCCGGTGGTTCGGGACCGGTCCTTCCGCTCCTGGGCGTTGGGGGAATGGTTCGGGGTAAGCCGCCTGGTCACGATCGCCGTGCTGGTGGTCGTCGCGGGCGCTGTGCTCCTGCGCTACACCCGGATCGGGCGTCACGTCTATGGCATCGGCGGCGCCGAGGACCTGATGCGGCTGGCGGGAATCCGTGTGGACACCTACAAGACGCTCGCCTTCGTGATCGCCGGCGCCCTGGCCGGGCTGGCAGGCCTGATGGCGACCGCGCAGCTCGGTGTGGGGAACGCCAACGCGGGCGCGGACCGGCTCTTCCCCGCGCTGAGCGCCGTCGTCCTGGGCGGGACCCACCTCGCCGGCGGGAGAGGCGGGGTGCTGCAATCCGTGCTCGGCGTCCTGGTCCTGGTCGTTCTGGGCAACGGGATGATCCTCAGCGGCGTGGGTCCGTACGTCCAGCAGGCCGTCGTCGGGGCGGTGATCATCGTGGCGGTGGTCGCGACGGGCTGGGGCGCCCGCGACCGGCTCAGGGTGGTGAAGTGACATGTCCCCCCTGCTGTCGATCGAAGGGCTGACCAAACGTTACGGCCGCACTGTCGCTCTGGACGAGGTGGATCTTGAGATCCGCCCCAACGAAGTCGTCGGGCTCATCGGGCAGAACGGCGCGGGCAAGTCGACGCTGCTGAAGCTGCTGGCCGGTGTGCAGCAGCCGGACTCCGGCCGGCTGGTCATGCGCGGCTCCCCCATCAAGGTACGCAATCCCGCGCACGCCGCCGAGCAGGGGATCGGCATGGTCTTCCAGGAACAGTCGCTGGTGCCGAACCTGACCGTGGCGGAGAACATCTTTCTGGGCCGGCCGAATCCGGGTACGGCGGGCGGCGTCTACAAGTGGCGACGGCTCAACGCGCTAGCGCGGGAGCAACTGGAGAAAACGGGCAGCGAGATCTCCCCATCGGCGCTGGTGCAGCGGCTGTCCTTCGCCGACCGCCAAATGGTGGAGCTGACGAAGGTGCTCGCGCTGGAGGAGCGCACCGATGGCGACCTGCTGATCTTGTTCGACGAGCCGACGAGCGTGCTGTCGGCCGCGGAGATCGAGACGTTGTTCGCCCAGATCCGCCGACTCAAACGCCGCGCGAGCATAGTGTTCGTCTCCCACCGCATGGACGAGGTCCTCGCCATCTCCGACCGCATCTACGTGATGCGCGACGGGCGCCGCGTCGCCGAGCGTGATGCCGCCGCCTGCGACGAGAACGAGCTGTACTCCCTGATGGTGGGCGAGAACAGGGCCGAGGACTACTTCCTGGACGCCGACCGGAAGCCCTACGACCGCAGCGCCACGGCACTGGAGGTCGAAGGGCTCACCGCCGAGGGCTCGTTCAGCGACGTCACGTTCTCGGTGTGTCCCGGCCAGATCGTCGGGGTGGCCGGTGTCATCGGCTCAGGCCGCGAGGCGTTGTGCCGGGCCCTGTTCGGGGCGCTTCCGACGGCTGCAGGACGCGTACGCCTCCGAGGCGAGGAGGTCACGATGGCCTCGCCCCGCGACGGCGTGCGGCTGGGCGTGGGTTACCTGCCCGCCGAGCGCAAGCACGAGGGCATGGTCGCGGAGCGCAGCATCTCTGAGAACCTGGTGCTCGCTTCCACACCTGCGCTGACCCGGGCGGGCCTGCTGAGCTGGGCGCGTGAGTCGGACCTCGTCGAGGGCTGGATAGAACGGCTCGGGGTCAAGGCCCCGAGCGCCCGGGTGAAGATCTCGCAGCTTTCCGGCGGGAACCAGCAGAAGGTCGTGCTGGCCAAGTGGCTGGCCCTTCCGCACTTGCGCGTGCTCGTGCTGGACCACCCGACGCGCGGGCTGGACCTGAAGGCGAAGACCGACGTCTACAAGCACGTACGCGCGGCCGCCGCCAGGGGAGTCGCGATCGTCCTGTTGTCCGACACCCTTGAGGAACTGCTCGGACTGTCCGACGAGATCGTCGTCATGCGGGACGGGCGGGTGACAGGCCACTTCCCAGATGTGCCCGATACGCCCCCTTCATCCGAAGAGCTCGTCAAGTTGATGGTCTAGGGCCACGAGGCCGTACTGATGGAACACAGGAGCGTCATGTCACCGGTGAACATTTCCCGACGGAAAGGAGCGTCCCAGCGGCTCGACATCGGCGGTTACCTGCCCGCCGTGCTGCTCGTCGTCCTGGTCGGGCTCGTCGTGGCCCGCGACCCCGCCTTTCTCGGAGTCGCGTCCCTGCGGTCGGTGGCCGTCCAGGCCGCGCCGATCCTCCTGCTGGCGGTCGGGCTGACGCCGGTGATCCTGCTGGGCGGGATCGACCTGTCGGTGGCGGCACTGACGTCTCTCTGCTCGGTGCTTCTGGTGAGCTGGGCGAACCAGGCGGGCATCACGGGCGTCGCCGGCGTCGTGGCCCTCGCGACGGCGGCCGGCGCCGTGGTGGGGGTGGTCCACTCGGTGGCGCAAGTCCCGTCGTTCATCGTGACGCTGGGGGCGCTCGGCCTGTATTCGGGCCTGTCGCTGGAGGCGTCGGACGCGACGAACACGCCGCTGGCCGAGGGCTCGCCCGCGATCTCCTGGGTGAACGACTATTTCGCGGGCATCCCGGCCGGGTTCGTGTTCGGGCTGATCGTGCTGGCCATCGTGGGACTGATGGTGCGATTCCTGCCCTGGGGCCGCTACCTGTACGCCATGGGGTCGGCGGAGCCGGCCGCCCTGATGTCCGGCGTGCCGAAGATCCGTGTCCGCGCGGCGGCCTTCGCCCTGACAGGCATGACCTCGGCGATGGCGGCCATCGTCCTCGTGGGCAGGACGTCGTTCGGCTCGCCGACCCTCGCCTCCGGCCTGCTGCTGCCGGCCATCGCCGCTGTCGTGGTCGGCGGCACCGCGATCAGCGGTGGGGTGGGCGGGGTGGGCAGGACGCTGGTCGGCGTGCTCACCGTGACGGTCGTGCAGATCGGCATGGTCGTGATCGGGATCGACCCGGTGCTGCAGAACGTCATCTTCGGTGCAGTGATCATCGTCGCCGTCGCGTTGACCATCGACCGGGCGAAGCTGTCAGTGATCAAGTAACACGGCGCGGGGACGGCCCGTACCTGAACGCACAAACCGGCCGCTCAGCGCCAAGGCGCACGCGTCGCGAGCGGACATCCGAGAAGGGATACGTAGTGAGACTGGTTACCTACGCCACCGATGGAGTCGCGGCGGGCGGCGTCCTCGTGGGCGATCGCGTCGTCGACCTGGCGAGTGCCGTGGCCCATGCGGCACGGGAAGACTCCGGGCCACCACGGCCGCTGCCGGTGCGGGCGTACCTCGAAAGGAGGCTCGACCACGTGGCGGTGGCAGCCGCCGCAGGCGCGCTGGCCCGTGCGGGAGAAGGGGTCACCCTCGACGAGGTCCGCCTGCTCCCGCCCGTGCCCGACCCGGAGAAGATCCTCTGCATCGGTCTGAACTACCGCGACCATGCCGAGGAAGCGGGGCTGCAACTGCCGAGCGAGCCGATGGTGTTCGCGAAGTTCCGCAACAGCCTCATCGGCCCGGCCGACGCCATCGTGCTCCCGAACGCTGTCGAGCGCGTCGACTACGAGGCCGAGCTGGCTGTGGTCATCGGCCGCCGCGGCCGTGCGATCCCGGAGGAACTGGCCCTCCGGCACGTCGCCGGCGTGACCGTGTTCAACGACGTCAGCGCCCGCGACATGCAGGCGGCGACCAGCCAGTGGACCATGGGCAAGGCTGTGGACACCTTCGGGCCGTGCGGGCCGTCGTTGGTGACGCTGGACGAGGCCGGTGATCTGGGCGACCTGCGGCTGCGCACTCGGGTCAACGGGGCGACGGTTCAGGACGGTACGACCGCGGACATGGTGTTCTCCGTCGCCCGGCTCATCTCTCACCTGAGCCGGGCGATGACCCTGGAGCCCGGCGACATCATCGCGACCGGCACGCCCGCCGGGGTGGGCTTCAAGCGCACGCCGCCGGTTCTGCTCAAGGACGGTGACCTCGTGGAGGTCGAGATCGATGGGCTCGGAACCCTGGCCAACCGGGTGGCAGGCCCGGCGGCGGAGCTGGCCGGCGGCGTCACCGCCGTCGCGACGGCGTGAACGACCGCCGGGCGCACGCGGCCGTGCAGGGAGGCACGCACGGCGAGGGGCACGTGCCGGACCGGAGTTCCCTAAGGGGACGGCGGGCGCTGGTGACCGGGGCGGGACGGGGCATCGGCCGCGCGGCCGCCCGCGCGCTCGCGGCTCGCGGCGCGGACGTCGTGCTGATGGCACGCAGCTCGGCCGAGCTCGGGGAGGTGGCCGACGCCATCCGTGCCGGGGGAGGCCGGGCGAGCACCGTCCCGGTGGACCTCACCGACGACGCCGCACTCTCCGCCGCCATGCGAGAGGCCGGAGACGCCGACATCCTCGTCAACTGCGCGGGGACAAATCGTCCCGCACCGTTGGTGCAGGTGGCCGCCCGCGACCTCGACGAACTGCTGGCCCTCAATTTCCGCGCGGTCTTCCTGACCACTCAGCGTTTCGTCGCGTCCCTGCTCGAGCGCGGCCGGCGAGGCGTGATCGTCAACGTCACCAGCCAGATGGGCCATGTCGGCGCGCCGGACCGCAGCGTCTACTGCGCCACCAAACACGCGGTCGAGGGGCTGACGAAGGCGCTGGCGGTCGAGCTGGCCGGGCACGGCATTCGCGTCATATCCGTCGCGCCGACGTTCGTCGAGACGGCCATGACGGGCGCGTACCTGGCCGACCCCCGTTTCCGGGAGTCCGTACTCGCGCAGATCCCGCTCGGTCGCATGGGCACGCCGGAAGAGGTCGCCGACGTCGTCGCCTTCGCCGCCTCACCGGCCGCGGAGCTCATCACGGGCAGCAGTCTGCTGGCGGACGGCGGATGGGTCGCACGCTGACGCGCGGCCGCCCCGGAACACGAGGAAGGACCCCGACATGCACGAGACGGCACAAGCACATAATTGCCGGACCGCGCGGCCTGGTGGGGGAGGAACGTGATGACGTCCCCCCGGACCGGGACGCGACCACCCGCCCCGACACGGCGGGCACCGACGTGTGGTGGCTGATCGACCGGAGCACGGCCGCGCTGACTCGATCGTGCTCAACACCTCGACGTGGGCGGCACCATCCACGGCCTGTATTGACGATTGAAAGGAGGCGGTATGCCCTCTCACGGACTGACCTCGCTCACGATCGGCGTGCCCAACGTCGAGGAAACCGAGCGCTACTACACCGATTTCGGGCTCATCCCGCTGGGAGATGGGCGCCTGGCCACGCTCGACGGCGGGGAACAACTGCGCCTGGAGTACGCTCCCACGCGCCGGATGGTCGAGCTCCGCGTCGGCGTGGACGATCAGGACGACCTTGACCGGGTGGAACGCGGGTTGCGAAGGCTGGACCTGTCCGCCGTGCGGGGGACGGGGTCGGTGAGCGCCGTCGAGCCCGTCACCGGCGTGCGTGCCACGGTCGAGATCGCGCCGCGGCCGGCGCAGGAAGCGCGCCCGGCGCCGGTCTACAACGGCCCAGGAAGGAGCGACCGGCAGGGTGCCCGCGCCGACGGCGTGCTGCGCGAGGGTCGGGTGCGTCCGCGCAAGCTCGGTCATGCCGTGCTGGGCTCGACCGACCAGGAGGCCACGCAGCGCTTCTTCACCGAAGGGCTCGGTTTCAAGGTGAGCGACCTGGTCGCGGGGCGAGCGGCGTTCCTGCGCTGCTCGACCGACCATCACAACCTGCTCGTGCAGCGCGCGCCCGTGGCCTTCCTGCACCACACGTCGTGGCAGGTCGACGACGTCGACGAGGTGGGGCGCGGGGCCATGCAGATGCTGGAGGAACATCCCGAACGGCACGTCTGGGGGATGGGACGCCACCATGTCGGATCCAACTTCTTCTGGTATCTGCGTGACCCGGCGGGCAACTTCTCCGAGTACTACTCCGACATGGACTGCATCGTGGACGATCAGCTGTGGGAGCCGGGTGTGTGGGAGGGGATGAAGAGCCTCTACAACTGGGGCCCGCCGCCACCGCCGTCGTTTCTCAAACCTGAGGACCTCGCCGCGCTGATGACGGACGCACACCAGTAATACACCACCCAGGTGGAGCTGCATACAGAATCCGTCAATCACCATCGAGCAGGGTGCGAAAAGCGGCGGGATTCAGGTCGCGGGTGCTGGAGTCGCCTTGTTCCAACCATCAATAACTGTATACACTTTCTATCCGTAGAAGGGGACGAAGCAAGATGTCAAGCGTCATTGTCGGAGATGCCGATGCACCGGCCACAGTCATGGGGGTGCACGGCGGTGCGGGCGCCCTGCTGTGGAAGCGCCTGGCCACGGGGTCGCATCTGCACGGCGACTGGGACGGCATCGAATGGGTCGCGCTCGAGCCGGGAGCGCGGGCGGGGCTTCACGTGCACAGCCACACCGAGGAGATCTGGTATTTCCTCAAGGGCACGGGCGTGATCGAGCTCGACGGCGAGACCCACGAGGTGGCGCCGGGCACCCTGGTGCTGACTCCACACCACAGCAGCCACGCGGCCTGGAACACCGGAGACGAGCGGCTCGACTACGTGGTGATCGAGGTCTTCCCGCCCGCGATCAGCAAGGCACTGCCGCCGCGGCGTCCCACCGAAGAGCGCAACCCCGGCACGCAGCGTGCCGTCGACGAGAAGGAAGGTGCCTGATGGCCGGGCTCGTGACCTCGCTCAAGCCGGGGCAGATCCTCGCGGCCGGCGACTACTTCGCCGGCCCGTGGCGAGATTTTCAGCACCTGCGCCTGGCGCCTGGACAGCGGGAGGAGTTCGTCGCGGACAATGTCGAACTGGCGGCCTTCGTGATCTCCGGAAGCGGCTCCGGCGCCATCGGCGACGACTCGGTGCCTTTGCGCGAAGGCGTGTCGCTGACGGTCGGGCTCGGCAGCCGGGTCGCCGTCACAGCGGGTCAGGAGGGGCTGGACGTGTTCGTGACCAGACTAGACGTGGCCGCGGATCCACGGTGACGGTTACGCGAGCGGACGACGGCGCCGTGGACTCCGGTGAGCGGGAGCACGGCGTCAGCCTCGTGCACGCCCGGCTGAGAGACGCTCTCATCCGTGGTGAGCTTGAGGCCGGCCAGGTGCTCAGCCAGGTCCAGCTCGCTGAGCGTTACGGAGTGAGCCGCACCCCGTTGCGCGAGGCGCTGCGCCTGCTGGAGCGCGAGGGTCTCGTGGTCAGCGAGCCCAGGCGGCGGGTGCGCGTGGCGCCCTTCTCCATCGAGGACCTCGACCAGATCTACGCCTTGCGCATCAGCCTCGAGATTCTCGCGCTGCGGCTTACCCTCCCCCGCCTCACCGACGAGGCGATCGCCCGCATCGCCGAGCTGGAGCAGACGATGCGCCGGCACGCGGAGAACCATGACTACGACGCCTGGCACGAACCGCACCGGGAGTTTCATCGATCCTGCCTGACGCTCGCCGGCGACAGGCTGCTGGCCGACATCGAGCGGGCCGCCGACCACGCCGAGAGATACCGGTTCTCCTACACCACACAGGTTCCGACGGCCTGGGGCCAGGGCTTGCGCGAGCACCACGAAATTCTGGTCGCGGTGCGTGACAGGGATGTCGAGGCGGCGAGCGTTGCCCTGGCCCGCCACTACGCGCGTGTGGCCCTGAGCGCCGCGGCCCTGCTCGTGCCCGAATACGATCCGCGGGCCATTCGCGAGGCGCTCCGCATGGTGCTGCGTTCCCCGGACGACGAGATCGTCTGAGGCGCCGGCCGCCACCTCCGGCGACGCCGCCGGGCGCTCAGCCGGGGAGACCGAGGAGGGGCAGGCAGGCCGGCAGGTTGTGGATCGCGAAACCGGGTGGCTCCTGCCAGTCCTCCCTGGCCAGGCGGAAGCGCCGGGTGACGGCCGGCTTGCCCTGGCGGTCGTGGACCGTGATGCCGTCCTCCCGGTAGCCGAGCTTCCTCGTCACCGCCAGCGAGGCGTTGTTGTCCTCGAACGCCTCGGTCGTGGCGTGGCGCGCCTCCAGCCCGGCGAAGGCGAGGTGCAACACCGCTCTGCGCATCTCGGTGCCGATGCCCTTGCCCTGGAAGCGCTGCCCCAGCCACGAGCCGGTGCCGACCTCGCGGGTGACCGCGAAGGACGTGGCCGTGATGCCCTGCGTGCCGACGATCTGGCCCTCGTACACGACCACGAAGTCGATCGACCACTTCTCCGGGGTGAGCGAGCTCCACGCGCGGAAGTGGTACTGCAGCGTGCTCCTGGCCCGCTCGGCGGGCTCGGCGTCCGTCCAGGGGAAGAAGAACGGCATGAATCCCGTCTCGTGGACGCCCTCGGCGGCGCGGTCTGCGAGCTCGTCGAGGTCGTCGAGTGAGGGGAGACGCAGCTCCAGGAGGGGCGTCGTGATGGACAGGTCGAACAGGGGCCAGTTGCGCATACCACCGCATGGTGGCATCCGGCGCGCCCGTTCGCGAACGATTTTCGCCGGCAGTCGCCGGGAGCGATAGTCGAATAAACGGGGAATGCCCGTTTATAGCGGGATTCGTTAATTCGCTGCCTTTACCGGACAAAACCCATGCATGAGGTGATTTCTCGACGATGTGGGTAGGCATCGAATTATGATCATAAAATTTCGGAGAATCGGCGCTTTCGCCGTTGGATGCGGGGTGCCCTTGCTGATGGGCATACCCGCGATGGCGGACAGGGACATTCCCGTACCGGTGGAGCAGGCCGAAGTGAAGGCGCCCGTCCTGCGGCCGGGCGACCGCGGCAGGGAGGTCGAACGGCTCCAGCGGCGGCTGCACCAGGGCCGCTACTACTTCGGCAAGATCAACGGGCGCTACGACGAGCAGACGAAGTTCGCCGTCTGGGCGCTGCAGAAGAGCCACCGGATGGAGACGCGGGGCGCGGTGGGGCCGGAGGTCTGGCGGGCGCTCGACCGGCGGCTCCGCACGCGTGCGCTCGTGCCCAACGGCCCGGCGAACCGGGTCGAGGTCAGGCTGCGCGACCAGTTGCTGATCGTCTACCGCCAGCACCGTCCCGCGCTGATCTCGCACATCTCCAGCGGCGCCCAGCGGCGCTGGTGCCTCAACGGGCGTTGCGGCGACGCGGTCACGCCCGTGGGCGACTTCCGCGTCAACCGCCGGGCGCCCGGGTGGACGACCGGGCCGCTCGGGTCGATGTACAACTCCCTGTACTTCGTCGGCGGAATCGCGATGCACGGCTCCACGAAAGTCCCGAATCGGCCGGCGTCCCACGGATGCGTACGGGTCCCGATGGAAACGTCCAAGCGGCTCTACGAAATGGTGGGCATGGGAGAGCCGGTGTATGTGCGACAAAGTTGGTAATTCCTGAAATATTTGGATATGTCGGTGCGAATGCCGCCAGCAGCGCAGCCCGCCGCGGCGTCGCCGAAGGCGACGGGAGACGACGGGCGGCGACGGCGAAGGCCGATCGGCGGCGGCGAGCGGAGGCGATCGGCGGCGGCGAGCGGAGGCCGACCGGCGGCGACGGCTGGCGGCAGGCCGTGCCGCTGGCGCATTCGTCCCCCGCGCGTCACCCCGCCGTGCCTCCGACCCTCGAGACGTTCGGGCCGGTGCCCAGGCGCGTGAGCCTGGGCATGCTCGCCCCGGCCTTCCTGAGCACGCCGTCCTTGACCAGCCGCAGGGGCGAGCCGGCGGGCGCGGGGCCGCCCCCGGCGGTCTGGGCGAGCCGCAGGGCCAGCGCCGGGCACATGTCGACCGCCCGCCGCGCCTCCTTGGCCAGATGGCCGGGGACGTTCCTGAACGACGGGAACCCGTAGTCGTCCAGGTCCACGAACTCCGGCAGCAGGTGCGCGCAGAGCCCGTGCCCCTGGCAGCGGGACCAGTCGACCTCCAGCCGGTACTCGGGGTCGGCCTCGCGCTCGGGCATCGGCAGCACGCCGCGGATCGGCCGGCCGCACGAGCCGTGCTCCAGGTGCTGCGCGATCTCGGTCTCGAACGCGTCCAGCGCCGACAACACGAACTTCGCCGTGCCGTCGGGGTGGAAGCACGCCCCGCGCCGCTCGACGCCGCGCACGCAGCGGCGTACGGCGTCCACCGAACCCGTGCCCTCGACCAGCGCGTACATGGCCCTGGCGATGTCCGGCAGGCCGAGGCGGCACGGGCCGCACTGGCCGGCCGACTCGGCCGCCAGGTAGGCCGACACCCTGGCGGCCTCGCCGAGCGCGCAGGTGGACTCGCCGAGCGGGACGATGATCCCGGCCCCGAGAGTCGCTCCTGCCTGCTTCATGCCCTCGCGCGAGAGCACGGCCGTCTGGACGACCTCCGCGGACAACCACGCGCCGTGGTAGCCGCCGATGAGCACGCCGTCGCCGATCTCGGCCTCGGTCAGCGCGAGCACGTCGGCCAGGTAGGTGCCCGTGGGCGCCTCGATGACCGCGCCCTGGGCCGCGCCGCCGCTGACGGTGAGCAGGATGGTGCCGGGCTCCTTGCTGGTGCCGATCTCGGCGTACTTCTCGGGGCCGTACTCCGCCAGCAGGGCGAACTGCGCGTACGTCTCCGTGTTGGACAGCAGGGTCGGCAGCCCGTCCACACCGCTCGTCGCGGCCCGCTTCTTGCGGCCGGGCGGGATGCCCTCCTCGCCGTTCACGGCTTTGACCAGCGCGCCCCCTTCGCCGGAGATGAACCTCTCCTTGATCCCGACCACGCGGATCGGGACGCGGCTCTCCGCACCGCCCGACACGTTCGCGGCCCGGCGCTCGGCCACGGCGGCGGCGACGGACGCCTCGGCGACCTCGCCACCGGCCGTGGCGACGACCACCTCGCGGGCGCCCAGCGCCTCGGCGGCCAGCACCGCGCCGTCCAGCACCAGGTGGGGGTTGCGGGTGAGCAGCATGGCGTCCTTGGAACTGGCCGGCTCGCCTTCGGCCCCGTTGACCAGCACCACGCTCTCGCCCGTGCCCGCCGCGTCGGCGACCGCCCGCAGCTTGCGCGCGAACGGGAAGGCCGCGCCTCCCCGCCCGCGCATGTCCACGTCGTTGGCATGGGAGATGAGCTCGCCCAGCTCGCGCGGGTCCACGACTCCGTGGAGCGTGCGGTGCGCGGGCAGGTCGAGCCGGCGGCAGTGGTCGAGCCCGGCGGTGAGCCGGGCCGGACCCATGCGTAAAACCCGGGGAACTCGGGCCGGAATCAAGGTCGCTCCTGATCAGTCGTCGCGGGCAGGCTCATCCGGCCTCCCGGTATCTGCGCCTGGCGTCGGCGAGGCTCACGGGTGCGTTGACGTTCACCGCGGCGGCCCGGGTGGCGGCCCGGGTGGCGGCCTGGCTTGCGGCGGGGACCGCGACCTTCTGCGGCCGTTCGTTCGGCACGCCCGCGGCGGCCGGCGACGCCACCGCCGGCCCTTCGACCCTCTCGGGCACGATCGACGGCCGGCGCAGCGAGGCCAGCACCCGCACGCAGAGCGCGGAGCCGACCGCCGCGAGGCAGGCCACGTAGGACCAGGCCACCCAGCCGGCCGGCGGACGGCCGGCGGTGAGCCCGTGCATGATGCCGACCGGCCAGGCCACGTACGCGGCGGCGTGGAGGATCCGCCACATCCATGGCCTGGTCCGGACGGCGAAGCGCCCCCTCAGCATTCCCGTGACCACGGCCAGGACCATCAGGTCGAAGGCCAGCGCGCCGAACCCCACGTAGAGCCCGGCGACGGGGACGACCGCCGCCCCCAGCGGCACGTGCCCCAGGCTGATCATGAGGGTGATGTGCGTGATCAGGTAGGCCAGCCCGATGAACGCGGTGGCTCTGTGCGCGAGCTGGGCCCTGACCCGGTTGGCCGGTGTCAGGAAGACGCGTTCGGTGGTGAGCAGGCCGAGCGCGACCGTCGCGGTCAGCAGCACCAGGGCGAACACGCCCGCGTAGAACTCGAGGAAGCCCACCCCTCGGCCGAGCAGCGCCACGCCACGTTCCGTCCTGGCCAGCGCGAACGCCGATAACAGGATGGCCATGATCGAGGCGCTCGCCCCCAGCCGGACGCTTCTGGTGTCCAGCTTGGTGGGGGCGTGCCTGGGGGATCGTCTGTGGAGCATCTATTTCCCTCCAAGGTCGGGTGAGGGTGCGACTCGGAAGGCTGGTGCCCGTGAGGGCATGTCAGATCAGCAACGGCGGCCCCGGTTGATGCATGAGACGACGGTCTGCATCAGCCGATCGGGCATCACATTGACGAAGTCGCCGTGGTCGGTGACCGGATTGTGCTTCTGCTCGGGGAAGGCGTCCACGGCGTACGACGGGCCTTGTGGGACGTTGTACGCGAGGGTCATGCGGAGTTGGGGAATCGCCCGAGTGCCCTGAGGGCAGGCACCGTTCTGGTCGGGGAAGACCACGTGCGTCCGGTGATTGGCGCTGTCGGTGTTCTGGCCGTCCCAGCAGCTAGGGAAGTCCAGGATACGAAGAACCTGACTGCCACGCGGGCAAAGCGTGTATTTGTCGGGACTTATGCGATTTTGGAATCCCGAGCAGCTCCAGCCGGCCTTGGCGTTGGCGCCACCGTTCGTGGCGGCCTTGGCGTCACCGGTGATGATCCGCATGAACCTCGGCATCGCCACGACGTCGCCGGTCGGGTTACCGCGGAACTGGAGCGTCGCGGCGCGGGGCAGCAGCAGCCGGCCGACGTTGCCGTCGGGGTCGTCGGCGTTCTCGTCCGACCTGCGGTCCCTGATCACGGGCCAGTAGTACGTGGACTTGTCGCCCAGCCGGCAGGTGGTTCCCGCGGCGGCCAGGCTCTCGTCGGTGGAGAACTCGTCCGTCGACAGGTTGCCCACGTAGTCGTGCAGGTGGTGCGCCCCGTTGGCCACGCCGGGCGCGACGATGAAGTTGGCGGGGTTGTTGTGGCGGTTCTGGTTGGTGCCGCAGCGGGAGACGAACGAGCCGCGGGAGCCGTCCCTGCCGATCCGCGCCTCGTTGACCGGCTGGACCTGGCGGATGTTGACGAAGTCCTGGGGGAACGGTCCGAGGTCGGCGCACTCTTCCCCGTCACCGCTCTGGGTGGGGGAGGGTGAGGGCGACGCCGTTCCCGGCGGGGGCGCGCTCTGCGTCGGGTCGGCGGTGGGGTCGTCGGTCGGATTCTCGGTCGGGTCGTCGGTCGGGTCGTCGGTCGGGTTGTCGGTCGGGTTGCCGGTGGGGTCGGCGGTGGGGTCGTCGTTCGGGTCCTGGGTCCGCGTCGGGCGGGGGTCCGGCCGGCCGCGGCGTGACTGCACCGTGGCGCTCTCCTCGGGCTCGGGGGCGCGCGCCGTGTCGTCCGGCGAGCCGGCAGGGTCGGCCACCGCGGCGCCGCCTCCCTGGGGAGCCTGCTGATCGGCGTCCTGCTGATCCTGCCGCCGGTCCTGGCCCTGGTCCTGGCCCTGGTCCTGGCCCTGGCCCTGGTCCTGGCCCTGGTCCTGGCCCTGGTCCTGGCCCTGGTCCTGGTTGGGGTTCTGCTGGTCCTGGTTGGGGTCCTGCTGGTCCTGGTTCTGGTCGGGGTCCCGCTGGTCGCGGTCCTGGCCCTGGTTCCGTCCGTTCCTGTTCCGCTGGTCGGAGTCTCGCCGCTGATTCTGATCCCGCTGTTCCTGCTGCTGCGACGGGGACTCGGCCGGGTCGCAGTGGTCGGCACGTGCCGGGCCGACCCCGATGACGGCCGCGGACACCAGCCCGCTCGCCGTCACGGCCAGAGCGGACACGGCCGCGGCCATGCGTCTGGATCTCCTCATGTGTGTCTCCTCTTATCGACCGCCAACGCGACGGGTGGAGCTGGCGCGGGCGCGGGAGGCTCCGGCAGGGCGTTGTGGTCGACCAGGCCGGTGGACTCCAGCAGCGCCATGTGCCTCATGACGAATTTCACGCACTCCTCGGCGAACTTCCTGATCTCGGAGTTGCGGGTTCCAGCCCGCACGGCCGCGACGACGGTGAAGACCTTGCCGTGCGCGGCACGCAGCAGGTTCGCGTAGTCCTTGTCGAAGGCGGGCCCGCTCTCCGCGGCGAGCTGGGCCATCCAGCTCTGCTGCTGCGGGCTGGGCTCGTCAGGCAGGGCCACGCCCAGCTTCTTCGCGACCTGACGGGTCAGCAGGTCCAGCCTCATGTGATCTTCCATGATCAGCCTGCCGACTTCCTTGACACGTTGGGACTCGGCGCGGGTCCTGGCGTACTCGCCTGCGGGCATCTCCCAGAGGCCGGCCTGCCGTACCTTGACCACCAGGTCGCGGTCGGCGGCCGTGAGAGGCCCCGTGGACGTCTGCGCCCACTGGGCGGCCGCGGGATCGATCACTGGTGGCATGACCAGCAAAATCGTCACCGCGGCCGCCACGACGAAGCCGCCGAGCATGAACACCTCGCCGCGCAAAAGCCTGTGCATGGTCGGAGGTACGCGGGGTTCACGACCCTGGTTCACCTATGGCCGGAGATAGTTAGAAATGACTGGAGTTATCGGAGTGGCTACCGCTTGGATAACGAAGGTGTAAAGATGTGCCCCGTGCTAGGTCACCTCGACGGCAGGTTCGAGAGTGCGGATGCCGAGGCGGAGCACCGCATTGCGGTGCTTTACCAGGAGTTCGGCGGCCCTCTGCTGCGACACGTCCGCAAATCCACAGGTAACGACCTTCAGTGGGCCGAAGACGTTGTGCAGGAGACGCTCGTCCGGGCCTGGCGGAACTCGGCAAGACTGCAATGGGAACCAAGCCTTATATGGGCGTGGCTGCTTACCGTGGCCCGTCGCATAGTCATTGATGGTCGTCGGCGGAAGAGCGTTCGGCCGCAGGAGGTCGAGCCGCCCGAAGTCGACATGATGGCGGTGCCGGACGGTTCGGATCGGGCTCTGTCGGCGATGGTCGTCGCGGACGCCCTCCGAAGCCTGTCCGCGGAACACCGCGAAGTCATTGAGCAGACCTACCTTCGAGACCGTACGATAAGTGAGGCGGCGGAGATTCTGGGGATCCCGCCGGGCACGGTGAAGTCCCGGCTCTACTACGGAATCCGGGCTCTCCGCGAACTGCTGCGGGACAAGGGGGTAGCCGGCTGATGCACGACGGGGTGGCCGCCTACGTCCTCGGCGTCCTCGATGAAGAGGAGCACGAGGCCTTCGAACGCCACCTCGACACATGCGAGCGATGCCAGGCGGAACTCCTGGAGCTCGCCGAGCTGCCGGACCAGCTCGACGAGCTCAAGAACGCCTCCTCGACCTCCGACGACGATCCCCCGATGTCGATGTCACGTTGACGTCTATCCCCTTTTCGGGTGGTATCGGTTACGGCAAGACGTGCGCCCGGCGGCAAGTGCCGGGCGGTCGGGGGGAGGTGTTCGGTGGGCATCGACGGCGATGCGCCCCGTCCCCCGCGCCGGCGGTTCGGCGAGGAAGGCGGCCGGCTGTCGTATGGTGGCTACCTCCGCCTGCCCGCGTTGCTCGCGCAACAGCAGCCGCAGTCGCAGGCCCCTGACGAGTTGCTCTTCATCACCGTCCACCAGGTCTACGAGCTCTGGTTCAAGCTGCTGCTCCACGAGCTGGAGTCGGTCCGCGAGGCCATGTCCCGCGGCGAGCTGTGGCAGGCCAGGCACCTGTTCCGGCGGGTGCACGCGGTCGAGCGGGTGCTGGTCGAGCAGGTCGAGGTCCTGGAGACGATGACGCCCCAGGACTTCCTCGAGTTCCGCTCGATGCTGGAGCCCGCCAGCGGGTTCCAGTCCGTGCAGTTCCGGGAGCTGGAGTTCCTGTCCGGGCTGAAGGACGAGCGTTACCTCGGCAGCTTCCGGCACGCCGAGGAGGCCGATCTCGCCAGGCTGCGCCGCAGGCTGTCGGAGCCCACGCTGTGGGACGCCTATCTCGACGCGCTGTCCCTGCGTGGCCTGCCGGTCTCCGATGATGAGATCATGAACTCGCTGCTGGCCGTGGCGAGAGACCGCGGGTCCCACGACGACCTGTGGCAACTGGCCGAAGACCTGCTGACCCACGACGAGACCACAGCGCTGTGGCGGATGCGTCATGTCCAGATGGTCGAACGCCAGATCGGCACCAAGTCGGGCACAGGCGGCTCGACGGGCGCCCCCTATCTGCGCGGTAGAACGCGCCTGCACTACTTCCCGCTGCTGTGGGAACTAAGGGCCTGGCTATGAACAGCCATGGCGAACCCTCACAAAGGAGTGAGAGCGAAATGCCGCTCGACGAGGCCAAGGATGAGCTGCTCCAGCGAGCCGCCGAGATCTGCGCGACGAGCACGGAGCACATGAGCGCCGACGAGGCGCTGTCCTTCCTCCGGCTCTACTACCGGCACGTCGCACCGGAAGACCTGCTCGACCGCAACCCCGTTGACGTGTACGGCCCCGCGATGTCCCAGAGGCAGCTGGCCGAGGTCCGCCCGCAGGGCAGGCCGGTGGTCCGGGCCTACACCCCGACGATCGACGAGAACGGGTGGGACCCCGGGCACTCGGTCGTCGAGGTGGTCACCGACGACATGCCGTTCCTCGTCGACTCGGTGACGATGGAGCTCGACCGGCACGGCCTGGGCGTGCACCTGCTGGTCCACCCGCAGATGCGGGTGCGCCGCGACATGACGGGCCGGATGCTCGGCCCGGACCAGCAGGACGTCACCGGCCAGATGCTGGTCGAGTCGTGGATGCACATCGAGGTCGACCGGCAGTCCGACCCGCGCGCGCTCAAGGCAATCGAGACCGACCTGCTGCGGGTGCTCACCGACGTGCGGCACGCGGTCGAGGACTTCAGGAAGATGCGGGCGCTGGCCGTCCAGACTGCGGAGGACCTGGGCATGAACCCGCCGCCGCTGGAGCCCGCGGAGGTCGAGGACAGCATCGACCTGCTGCGCTGGCTCGCCGACGGGCATTTCACCTTCCTCGGCTACCGCGAATACCGGCTCGAGCACACCGACGAGGGCGAGACGCTGCGCGCGCTGCCCGGTGCGGCGCTGGGCATCCTGCGTGACGACAAGGTCAGCTCCGACAGCTTCTCCGCGCTGCCCGCCGAGATGCGGGCCAAGGCGCGCGAGAAGCACCTCATGATCATCACCAAGGCCAACTCCCGGGCCACCGTGCACCGCGCCACTTACCTCGACTACATCGGGGTCAAGGTGTTCTCGCCCGAGGGCGAGGTGATCGGGGAGCGGCGTTTCCTCGGCCTGTTCACGCACGTGGCCTACAACGAGTCGATCTCCCGGATCCCCGTGCTCAGGCGGAAGCTGGCCGACGTCCTCGACCAGGCCGGGCTGGCGCCCGACAGCCACGACGGCAAGGACCTCATCGAGATCCTCGAGACGTTCCCGCGCGACGAGCTGTTCCAGACCTCGATCGACGAGCTCCTGCCGATCGCGCTGGGCGTGCTCAGGCTGCGCGAGCGCAAGCAGGTCAAGTTGTTCCTGCGGCGCGACGACTACGGCCGTTACATCTCCTGCCTGATCTACCTGCCGCGCGACCGCTACACCACCAAGGTCCGGCTGAAGATGCAGGAGGTGCTGCTCAAGGCCCTGGGCGGCACGTCGCTCGACTACAGCGCCATGATCGGCGAGTCGGTGCTGGCCCGCCTGCACGTGGTCGTGCGGGGCGAGCGGGGCAAGCAGCTGCCGCCGCCGAGCGTGGACGTGGAGGAGCTGGAGGCGCGGCTGGCGGCCATCACCCGCTCCTGGGAGGACGACCTGTCCGCCGCGCTGGTGGAGCTGACCTCGGAGGAGGAGGCGCCCGGGCTCATCCGCCGGTACGCCTTCGCGTTCCCCGAGGGGTACAAAGCTGACTTCCCGCCCAAGGTCGCCGTGGTCGACCTGCAGCGGCTGGAGCGGCTCGTCGGCGCGGACGACGACGGGCAGGTCGAGCTCAACCTCTACGAGCCGTACGACGCGACCGAGGGGGAGCGGCGGCTCAAGATCTACAAGGTCGGCTCGCCCATCTCGCTGTCGAAGGTGCTGCCGCTCATCCAGCGGCTGGGCGTCGAGGTGGTCGACGAGCGGCCGTACGAAGTCGACCGCGACAACGACCCCACCACCAAGAACGCCTGGATCTACGACTTCGGGCTGCGCTACACGCCGTCCGACGAGGTCGGCAGGGAGGACTTCAAACGGCTCTTCCAGGACGGGCTCACCGCCCTGTGGACGGGCCGGGTGCAGGCCGACGACTTCAACTCGCTCATCCTGAGTGCCGGGCTGACCTGGGAGCAGGTCGAGATCCTGCGGGCCTACGCGAAATACCTGCGGCAGGCGGGCAGCACGTTCTCGCAGTCGTACATGGAGCGGGTGCTCCTGGGCAACGTGCGGCTGGCGCGGCTGCTCGTCAGCCTGTTCGAGGCCCGGCACGATCCGCGGCGGCCCGACGACGTGCGCACCGAACTGGCCGACGCGATCCACGAGGAGATCCTGGGCGCGCTCGACGAGGTGGCCTCGCTGGACGAGGACCGCGTGCTGCGGGCGTACCTGGAGATGATCCAGGCCACGCTGCGTACCAATTTCTTCCAGACGGCGAATGGGCGGCGAAAAGAGTACATATCGCTCAAGTTCGACCCGCAGGCCATCAGCGTCCTGCCCCTTCCGCGGCCCAAGTTCGAGATATTCGTGTACTCGCCGCGGGTCGAGGGCGTGCATCTCCGGTTCGGGAAAGTGGCGCGGGGTGGATTGCGGTGGTCTGACCGGATGGAGGACTTCCGTACGGAAATTCTCGGTCTGGTTAAAGCTCAGATGGTTAAAAATACCGTTATTGTGCCGACCGGGTCTAAGGGTGGGTTTGTCGTTAAACGGCCGCCTTTGTCCGGAAAGCGGGAAGATGTGCAGGCCGAGGGTGTGGCCTGCTACCGCATGTTCATCTCCGGCCTGCTCGACGTCACCGACAACCTCGTGGACGGCCAGGTCGTCCCGCCGCCCGACGTGGTCAGGCACGACGGCACCGACACCTACCTCGTCGTGGCCGCGGACAAGGGCACCGCGACGTTCTCCGACATCGCCAACGCCGTGGCCAAGGAGTACGACTTCTGGCTGGGCGACGCCTTCGCCTCCGGCGGCTCGATCGGCTACGACCACAAGGCCATGGGCATCACCGCCCGCGGCGCGTGGGAGTCGGTCAAATACCACTTCCGCACCACGGGCGTGGACGTGCAGAGCACCGACTTCACGGTGGTCGGCGTGGGCGACATGTCCGGCGACGTGTTCGGCAACGGCATGCTGCTGTCGCAGCACATCCGGCTGGTGGCCGCGTTCGACCACCGGCACATCTTCGTCGACCCCACCCCCGACGCGGCCCGCTCGTTCAGCGAACGGCAGCGCCTGTTCGAGCTGCCACGCAGCTCCTGGGAGGACTACGACGCCACGCTGATCTCGGCGGGCGGCGGCGTCTTCTCGCGCACCGCCAAATCCATCCCGATCACGCCCCCGATGCGCGAGGCGCTCGGCATTCCCGCGGGCGTCACCTCCATGACGCCCAACGACCTGATCAGCGCCATCCTGCGGGCCCCCGTCGACCTGCTGTGGAACGGCGGCATCGGCACCTACGTCAAGGCGAGCTCCGAGTCCCACGTCGACGTGGGCGACAAGGCCAACGACGCGCTCAGGATCGACGCCGCCGACCTGCGCTGCAAGGTCGTCGGCGAAGGCGGCAACCTGGGGGTCACCCAGCTGGCCCGCATCGAGTTCGCGCTGAACGGCGGCCTGATCAACACCGACTTCATCGACAACTCGGCCGGCGTCGACACCTCCGACCACGAGGTGAACATCAAGATCCTGCTGGACCAGGTCGTCCGCGACGGCGAGCTGACCGACAAGCAGCGCAACCAGGTCTTCACCTCGATGACCGACGAGGTCGCCCGCCTGGTGCTGCGCGACAACCACGCCCAGAACGTGGTCCTGGCCGCCGCCCGCGCCCAGGCCGTCGAGATGCTCCACATCCACGCCCGCTACCTGCGGCGGCTGGAACGCGACGGGCTGATCAACCGGGAGCTGGAGTTCCTGCCTTCCGACAAACAGCTGGCCGAGCGCCGGCAGGCCAGGCTCGGCCTGACCGCCCCCGAGTTCTCAGTGCTGCTGGCCTACACCAAGCTGACCGTCGACGCCGAGGTGCTCGCCTCCGACCTGCCCGACGACCCCTACCTCGCCTCGTGGCTGGTGTCGTACTTCCCGTCGGCGCTGCGTGAGCGGTTCCGCTCCTACATGGACGCCCACCCGCTGCGCCGGGAGATCATCACCACCTGCGTGGTGAACGAGCTGGTCAACTCCATGGGCACCACGTTCATGTACCGCTTCGGGGAAGAGACGGGCGCCTCGACGTCCGACATCGTGCGGGCCTACCTCGTGGCGCGCGAGGTGTTCGACCTGCCGAGCTTCTACCGGGACGTGGAGTCGCTGGACAAGCAGGTGGACACGGCCACCCAGATCGCCATGCTGCTGGAGGCCCGCAAGCTGGTCGAGCGCGGCACCCGCTGGCTGCTGGTCAACCGCCGGCCGCCGCTGGACCTGGCCGGGTCGGTCGGCTTCTTCATGAAGCCGGTCAACGGCGTGGTCTCCCACATCCCCAAGCTGCTGACCGGTCCCGACCTGGCCGCGTACGAGGAGCGCCGCGACTCGTTCCTCGCCAGGGGCGTGCCGCCGGAGCTGGCCGAGCGGGTGTCCGCCATGGTGCCCGCGTACTCGATGCTGGACATGGTGGAGATCTCCTCCCTGACCGACCGTCCGGTCAACGAGGCGGCGGAGGTGTACTTCGACCTGGCCGACCGGCTGCAACTGGCCCGCATCCGGGAGCGCATCATCGCGCTGCCCAGGGACAACCGGTGGAACTCGATGGCCCGCTCGGCCCTGCGCGACGACCTCTACGCGGCGCACGCCTCCCTGACCCGTGACGTGCTCGCCCACAGCACGCCGGGCCTGCCGCCGGAGGAGCGGCTGGCCAGGTGGACGGAGGCCAACACGGCGGCCGTCTCCAGGGCCCGGCAGACGCTGTCGGAGATCTGGGAGAGCGACACCTTCGACCTGGCCACCCTCTCGGTCGCGCTGCGCGCCATCCGCACCCTGGTGTCCGCCAGCAACCTCCCCCACACGGAGTCCTGACACGGAGGGGCGGGCGCCCAACCGCCGCCCGCCCCTTCCCGTGCCTTTCCACGGGCGCCGCCGTGGTGCCCCCCGCGTCGCCACTGGATCGCGCCCGCACGGGGACGGCTCGGGGGGCGATCACGAGGGCAGGCGGTGTGTGCCTGCCCAGCACGGGGACCTGTCGTCAGCCGTCCAGGGGCGAGGGCGCGCCGACCGGTCAAGGACTCGGCGAAGGAGACGGCCAAGAAGACGCTCGTCACGGCGAGCGAGCCGTGAGCCCTCACGACCGGCCATGACGGACGGGAAGGGGTTACGGCGCGTGCGGGTCCGTTGGCGGTGCCGTAAAGGAAGGAAAGTCAGATACCGGATGCACGCGTGAGAGTGCCGTCGTTGCGGACCACGGTGAGGAACTGGTCGAGGG
>NZ_SMKO01000370.1 GCF_004348685.1 Nonomuraea deserti
GTCGGCAGGGAACTCCCCCACCCCGTCGCGAGCCTGCGCCACCAGCTCCCACAGATCCTCCGGAGACAGCACACCACCCGGATACCGGCACGCCATCCCCACGATCGCGATCGGCTCGTCGACCGTCGCGGGAGCAGCAACCACGGCCTGCGCCGTCTGTCCGCCGGCCAGCTCGTTCGCCAGGAACTGCGCCACGGCCTCGGCCGTCGGGCAGTCGAAGACGAGGGTGGCCGGCAGGCGCAGCCCGGTGGCCGCGTTCAGCTGGTTGCGGAACTCGACAGCCGTCAGGGAGTCGAAGCCGAGCTCCTGGAACCGTTTGGTCGGCTCGACCGCCTCCGCGCCGTCGAAGCCGAGCACGCTCGCCGCATGGGTGCGGACCAGTTGGATGAGGTCGGTCGGGTTCGTGCCGACCGTGCTCGTCCTGCGCGTGGGCACGCGGACCAACCCGTGCAGGAGCGCGGGCAGCGTACCCGCATGTGCCTGGGCCTGAAGGGCCGGCACGCTCAGCACGGCCGGAACCAGGACGGGGTGTTGTGCGTGCACCGCGACGTCGAACAGGGCGAGCCCGTCGGCGACGGGCATGGGCATGATGCCGCCGCGTTCGAGGCGGCGCAGGTCGGACTCGTCGAGCTCGCCCGCCATACCGCCGGTCGCCCACAGACCCCAGGCCAGCGAGGTGGCCGGCAGCCCCTGGGCTCGCCGCAGCTGGGCGAGCGCGTCCAGCGACGTGTTCGCGGCGGCGTAGTTGCCCTGACCGGCGCTGCCGAGCACCCCGGAGAGGGAGGAGAAGAGCACGAACGCCTTCAGGTCGAGGTGCTGGGTGAGCTCGTGCAGGTGGCGGGCGGCGTCGGCCTTGGGCCTCAACACCGCGTCCAGACGTTCGGGAGTGAGAGAGGCGATGACGCCGTCGTCCAGGACACCGGCCGTGTGCACCACGCCCACCAGATTGTCCACGCCCTCCAGCACCTGGGCGAGCACATCCCGGTCGGCCACGTCGCAGGCGGCCACCTCCACCTCGGCGCCCAGCTCCGACAACTCCGCCGCCAGCTCGGCCGCACCGGGCGCGTCGAGACCGCGCCGGCTGACCAGCAACAGGTTCCTGACCTCGTGCTCGCTGACCAGATGGCGGGCCACCAGCGCG
Organism: Nonomuraea deserti; assembly: GCF_004348685.1. Taxonomy (GTDB): domain Bacteria; phylum Actinomycetota; class Actinomycetes; order Streptosporangiales; family Streptosporangiaceae; genus Nonomuraea; species Nonomuraea deserti. The sequence continues at coordinate 1,142 of NZ_SMKO01000370.1, forward strand.
CCCAGCCCGCCCGTGCCGCCCGTGATCAGCACCGTGCCGCCAGGTCCGAACACCGGCTCCGGGTCCGCCAGGTCCGAGACCCGGCTCATCCGCGGCACCAGCAGCTGACCGTCCCGCACCGCGACCTGCGACTCGCCGGTCGCCAGCACCTGAGCGACCACATCCGCGGGATCGGTGTCCGCGTCCAGGTCCAGGAGCACGAACCGGTCCGGCTGCTCGGACTGCGCGGCCCGCACCAGACCCCACGCCGCCGCCTGCGCCGGGTTCGGGACATCGTCCTGTCCCACCGCGAAGGCCCCGCGCGTGACGACGACCAGCCGCAGCCCCGGCTCGTCGGCAGCGCCGAACTCCTGCAGGGCGGCCAGCACGTCGTGCGTGACCCGCCTGATCGCGTCCGGGGCCGACGCCTCGGACACCGGCACGTCGAAGATCTCGTACGGCGGCTCGGGCTGCGCCGCGCGGCCGGCGGGCCGCACCCAGCCGATCGTGAACAGGCTGTCGTGACGGGCCGCATCCTGAACGGCGGAGCTCGGGCGGAGCGTCACCGAGCCGACCTCCATGACGGGCGTCCCCGCGGTGTCGGCCATGGTCATGGCGACCACACCGTCGTTGCCCGTGGGCGCGATCCTGACCCTCAGGACCGTCGCGCCCTCCGCGTGCAGCGCCACCTGGTTCCAGGAGAACGGAACGTACGGCCGTCCGGGCTCGGCCTGCGGCAGCAGACCGGCCATGGGGATGGCGTGGAGGGACGCGTCCAGGAGCGCCGGGTGCAACCCGAAGCGCCGGGCCTCGGCCTGGGCCGTCTCCGGCAGGGCGATCTCGGCGTAGACGGCGCCGTCCCGCTGCCAGACGTTCTGGAGGCACTGGAAGGTCTCGCCGTACTCCATGCCGGTCGCGGCCAGGTCGTCGTAGACGCCTCCGGTGTCGACGGGCCTGGCGCCGGACGGCGGCCACTGCGCGAGGTCGAAGCCAGGCGCCGAGGCGGCCTGGGTGAGCACGCCCTGGGCGTTCTGCCTCCAGTCGGTGCTCTCCTCAGCCCTGGAGTAGATGGTCACCTGGCGGCGGCCCGATCCGTCGGGCTCGGTCACCACCACCTGGAGATGCAGGCTCCCCCGCTCCGGCAGGACCATCGGCGCCTGGAGGGTGAGCTCGTCGAGCATCGAGCAGCCGGTCTCGTCACCCGCCCGTACGGCGAGCTCCACCTGCGCCGTCCCGGGCACGATCACCTGGCCGGCCACCACGTGATCGGCCAGCCACGGCTGCTCGGCCAGCGACAGGCGGCCGATGAGCGTGAGGGTGCCGGTTCCGGGGGCGGGCACGGTGGCGGTCAGCAGCGGATGGTCCACGGCCGCCAGCCCGCCGCCCGAGGCGACGTCGCCGGTGGCGTAGCCGGCGTCGAGCCAGTACCGGCGGCGCTGGAAGGCGTAGGTGGGCAGGTCGACGTACCGGGTGGGGACGTCGGCGAAGTAGGCGTCCCAGTCGACGGTGACGCCCTCGACGTGCAACCGGCCCAAAGCCTCGACCAGCGCGCGGGTCTCCTCCCGATCCTTACGCACCGCCGGGACGAACACCGCGTCCTCGACGCTCTGCTGCGCCAGCCCGGTCAGCACCCCGTCCGGGCCCACCTCCAAGAAGTGGCTCGCCCCAGCAGCCGTCACCCCGTCGGCGAACCGCACCGCCCCACGCACGTGCTCCACCCAGTAAGCAGGGTCGGTCAGCTGGCCAGGCTCGGCCAGGCGACCCGTCACATTCGAGATCACCGGAATGGTGGGCTCGTGGAAGCCGAGACCGCTGATCGCCTCGGCGAACTCGGCCA
>NZ_SMKO01000371.1 GCF_004348685.1 Nonomuraea deserti
CCCCACCGCCCGCCGGGCCGCGCGCGAGAAGAGACCGGCACGATGAGCAGCCTGCGGGTCGGCGGCCCGGGCCCGGCGCCCGCGCACCGGCAGGCGCTCGCCCAGGCGCTGAACGCCGTCAGCTACGAGATCATGCCGTTCCGCGGCACCGAGGACGCGGTGCTCGCCCACGTGCCGCGCACCATCCCGCTGACCGTCACCACGACCGAGGCCCAAGGCCTGGCGGCCACCGTCGACCTGGCCCAGCGGCTGGCCGGCCACGGATACACCGTCGCCCCCCACCTGGCCGCCCGCCAGGTCAGGGACGAGCAGCAGCTGGCCGACCTCGTCGCCCGGCTGCGGGAGGCGGGGATCGACGGCATCTTCGTGATCGGCGGCGACGCCGCCCAGCCCGCCGGCGGCTTCCCCGACGCCCTCTCCTTTCTGGAGGTGCTCGACGCGAACGGGCACCACTTCCGCCGGATCGGGATCGGCGGCTATCCCGAGGGCCACGGCAGCATCGGCCAGGACATGATCGACCGCGCCATCGAGCTCAAGGCCCGGTACGCCACCCACGTCATCACCCAGCTGTGCTTCGACGCGGAGACCACGGCCTCCTGGGCGCGGCGGGTCAAGGAGCGCGGCGTGGACCTGCCGATCCACGTCGGCCTGCCCGGAGCCGTCAGCAGGCAGAAGCTCATCCGCATCTCCGCCGGCCTCGGGCTCGGCCAGTCGGCCCGATTCCTGAAGAAGCAGCAGAGCATGTTGTGGCGATTCTTGCTGCCCGGCGGGTACAGCCCCGACCGGCTCGTCGAGCGGCTGGCCCCGCGCGTCTCGGCACCGGACGGCAACCTGCGGGGCTTCCACCTGTTCACGTTCAACGAGCTCGAGAAGACCGAGTCCTGGCGGCGCAGGATGCTGGCCGGAGCCGGGCAGCAGGCCTGACCCCCGTGGGGCCGCGCCGACGACACCGACTTACCAGCGAGGAGCCGACCCAGACCATGAGCGCCCAGGTGATCGACGGACGAGCCTGCGCCCGTGCTCTCAAGGAGAGCGTGGCGGCCGAGATCGAGCAGCTGAGGGAGGGAGGAGTCCGTACCGGCCTGGCCACCGTCATGGTGGGCAACGGCTACAGCTCGTCCGCGTACGAGCGCCGCCTGCGCCGGCTCGCCTCCGACCTCGACGTCACCTACTTCCCCTGCCACCTGCCCGCCACGATCTCGCAGGACGACCTCGTCTCCGCCGTCGGCGGGCTGAACGCCGCAGCCGACGTCTCCGGCATCCTCGTGCTGCGCCCCCTGCCCGCGCACATCAGCGAGGCCGCCGTCTTCCAGTCGATCGACCCCGTCAAGGACATCGAGGCCGTGCATCCGGAGAACGCCGGCCGGCTGGCGCTCGGCGTGCCCCGCTACGTGCCGTCGACCGCGGCCTCGGCCTTCCACCTGCTGGACAGCTGGCTGGACTCCGCCGGCGAGGACAGGGCCGCCTTCTACCACCGGTCGCTGGTCCTGGTCGTCGGCCGGTCCAACAACGTCGGCAAGCCCGCCGTGTCGCTCGCCTACGACCGGCAGGCGGCGGTGGAGTCGGTCGACGAGTGGGCCAGCCGTACCGGGAACCTCGGCCGGCACACCCGCCGGGCGGACGTCCTCATCGTCGCCGCCGGCCGGCCGGGGCTGATCGGGCCCGAGCACGTGAACGACCACGCCGTCGTCATCGACGTCGGCATCAACCCCCGGCCCGGCCCCGGCGGCCGGGACCGCATGGTCGGCGACGTCGACTACGAAGCCGTCGCCGCGCGGGTCAGGGCCATCACGCCGGTGCCCGGCGGGGTCGGACCCGTCACCGACGTGTGGCTGCTCCGCAACACCGCGGCCGCCGCGCGGGCGCTCAGCGCCCGCGCGGTCGACGGCGCCAGGAGCGGCGGCAACCTCCTCCTCAGCAGCCTGGAGCTCTCATGACCGCCGCGGACCGGTCCGCCGGGCAGTGCGTCCTCATGTTGTCCTGCCCGGACACGCCGGGCATCGTGTACGCCGTCGCCGGGTTCCTCTTCGACAGGCAGTGCACCATCGTGCAGAGCCGGCAGTTCCACGACCCGGACAGCCACACGTTCTTCATGCGTGTGCAGTTCGCCCACGCCGGCGGTCTCGCGTTGCCCGTGCCCGACCTGCGACGTGACTTCGCGGACGTCGCGTCGCGCTTCGGAATGACCTGGCGCCTGGGGGACGCCGACGAGAAGCAGCGTGTGCTCATCATGGTGAGCAAGTTCGGTCACTGCCTCAACGACCTGCTCTACCGCGACTCCGTCGGAGAGCTCAACCTCGATGTCGCCGCCGTCGTCTCCAACCATCCCGACCTCGCGCCGCTGGCCGACAACTACGGCGTGCCGTTCCGCCACATCCCGGTCACGCCCGGCACGAAGCCCGAGGCGGAGGTCCGGCTGCTGGAGATCGTCCAGAACGAGCGCATCGATCTGGTGGTGCTGGCCCGCTACATGCAGATCCTCTCCCCCGAGTTGTGCAAGCACCTCGAGGGCAGGGCCATCAACATCCACCACTCGATGTTGCCCAGCTTCAAGGGCGCGCGGCCCTACCAGCAGGCGTACGAGCGCGGCGTCAAGCTGGTCGGCGCCACCGCGCACTACGTCACGGCCGACCTCGACGAGGGGCCGATCATCGACCAGCAGATCACGCGCGTGGACCACTCGCTCAGCGCCGACGAGTTCGTCGCGCTGGGGCGGGAGGTGGAGTGCCGGGCTCTGGCCAGGGCGGTGCGCTGGCACACCGAGAACAGGGTGGCGCTCAACGGCCACAAGACCGTGGTCCTGCACCTGTCTCTTATACACACCTGACGCTGCCGACGACTAGTC
>NZ_SMKO01000372.1 GCF_004348685.1 Nonomuraea deserti
GGCTGAGGGCGAGCGCCAGCCCGATGGCCGCGGCGCCGGTCCAGGAGAAGGGCACAGTACGGAGTTTGGTGATATTTCCGTTTTGTGTTCGCTCTCTTACAAATATCTTGAAATAAGGCCGTGCCAGGTCAGGCGCGAGATAGGCAGGTGTCTGCAGGTCCGTCGACGTGGGGAGTGGAGCATGGGGACACCTCAGGCCGAGGGCGGCGACGCGCACGGCAACCCCAGGCCAGGCCTGGGCCTGTCGGTCGAGCAGCGCCCGCAGGTCGTCAGGACCTACGAGGGAGGCGGGGTCGGCAAGGAGTACGACTACGACCCCGACACCATCGAGGAATCGTACAGCGACCACATCCACTTCCACCGCAACGGCGACTACCCCGCCGAACCGCCCGCCCCTCCCAGCAAGGAGGAGTTCGGCGACCTGCTCGCCCGCAACCGCGTCGACCCCGGCACGGCCAAGAACGAGTGGTTCATCAAGGTCGACGCCTACGAGGACCCCGGCTCCGGCAAGGCCCTGCCGACGTCCCCGGTGGAGCAGCTCCGGCGTGACCTTGAGCGCCTGCAGGGCGAGACGGGCGGGCAGAGCCTCAAGGTGCGCCTCACGCTCGCCGCGCTCTCCGACCAGGAGCTCGGCACCTGGCAGGCCGCCTCCGACTTCAAGGCGACCACCGACAAGGCGCAGGCCACGCTGGGCTCGGCCGTCGAGCGCGTCTACTCGGTGTACACCGCCGTGATGCAGGCGCTCGACGAGACCGTCAAGACCGCCAAGAACGCCGACCAGGCCGCCGCGGGCGACCTGGGCCGCCTCACCTGATCCCGCGCAGCGACGAGAAACGATGACTGATTACTGGGTCGAACCGCTCAAGGACACCAGGGCGCCGCAGATCGAGGACACCATGCCCGTCGGCGGCAGCGGCGACGCGGAGAGCAGCGACGGCGTCTCCGCGCTCATCCAGAGCACCAAGCCGGACCGGGTCGCCGAGGCGGGCAGGCAGTACAAGGCGATCGCCGACATGTGCGAGGAGTCCGTGGAACTGCTGCACAAGCAGGCCGGGGTCATCGCGGAGACGCTCGGCGGCGAAACCCTCGAACAGGTCTTCAAGACCATCGGCGAACTGCAGAAGGACCTCGCGCGCATCAGCTTCGCCGCTCGCTCCGTCGGCGAGCCCCTCCGGTGGTATGGCGAGCAGGTGCTCCCCTGGTTCCACCACAACGTGCCGAGGACGGGCAGCGTCGGGCTCGACGACTCGATCGGCGACTTCTTCGGCACCGACACCAACGGCCACGCCCTCGCCCGCCACCACCTGCGGCAGCTCAACCGCTTCATGGGCGAGGCGTACAACGCCATGGGCGACTACGTCGAGCAGCGCTCCAAGCCTCCGCAGACCGGGCAGATCGACCCGTTCGGCACGCCGGGTCTCCCTGGTGGGGGCATCGGCGACCCGTACGCGGGGCCGGGGCTGGGCTCGCCGTACGGGTCGCCCGATCTCGGCGCCACACCCGGGCTGGGCGGCCCGGACATTCCCGGCCTGAAGGACCCGTCCCTCGACGACCCGTCGCTCAAGGACCCGTCGTTGCAGGACCCCTCCCTCCAGGACCCGTCGCAACAGGATCCGTCCCAGCAGGACCCGTCGCTCAAGGACCCCTCGCTGCAGGACCCGTCGCTGCAGGACGCCGCCCAGAACCCCGACCTGAGGACTCCGGACCTGAAGACTCCCGAGGTCAGGACGCCGGACCTGCCCCAGCCCTCCTCCGCGACGGACCTGTCCGCCGTGCCGCAGACCTCGTACAACCCCGGTCCCACCACCGCGCTCGGACCGGGACCCACGGGGCCGAGCGCTCCCTCGGGGAGCGCCCCCGCCACGCAGCTCGGAAGCACGGCGGCGACGCCTCCCGTCGGCGGGCGGCCCGGGGCGGGCAGCATGCCGATGGGCATGATCCCGCCCATGATGGGCGGCGCCGGACAGGGCGGCCAGGAGCGCGACCGGGAGCGCGCCACGTTCCCGCTGGTGGAGGACGAGGCCTTCGAGACCGATGACATGGGCGGCCCGTCCGTGGTCGCATGACGGTCATCATCGAACGGGTCCGCGGCTACCGGCTGCTGGAGCGGGCAGGCCAGGACGGCCCCTGGGCGGTGCACCTGGCCCGGTCCGCGTCGGCCGGGACCGACGTCCTGGTCAAGACGCTCGCCTGCCACCGGGTGGACAAGCGGGCGCTCAAGCGGATCGTCCGCGGATTCGCTTTCCCAGAGCCGCTGGCCGCCCACGCGGGAGTGATCCCGGTGCTGGAGGTCGGGGCGACGGGCGACGGGCGACCGTACCTGGTGACGCCCGTGCACGAGGGACTCACGCTGGCCGACCGGCCCGGCCGCAGCCTGCCCATGCCGCCCGCCCAGGCGGCGGGGCTGCTGCGGGCGGTGGCCGGGGCGCTCGCGGCCACCCACGCGGTGGACGGCGTGCACGGGCGCGTCAAGCAGGAGAACGTCATCGTGACCGGGGGCGGGGTCGCGCTCACCGGGTTCGCGATGTCCGCGCTGATGTCCGTCGTGGAGCTGCCCGACGGGACCGTGCCCTCGGTGCACGCGGCGCCGGAGGAACTGGAGGGCCGCGCGCCGGAGCAGGCCTCGGATGTGTACGCGCTCGGGTCGATGGTGTACGAGCTGCTCGCGGGGCGGCCCGCCTTCCCGCTCGACGGGCCGGGAAGCACGGCCAGGTTCACGCTCGGGGTGCTGACGGAGAGCCCTGCGCCGCTGCCCGCCGGTGTGCCGGGCGAGCTGGCGGACCTGGTGACGAAGGCCATGTCCAAGGACCCCGCCGCCCGTCCGGCCGCCACCGATCTGGCCGCCTTCACCATGGGCGCCGGTGTACCGGGAACCCCGCCCCC
>NZ_SMKO01000373.1 GCF_004348685.1 Nonomuraea deserti
CGTGGGGGACCGGGACGTACGCGGCGGGTCAGGAGTTGGGGTGGACCGAGACGTGTACGGCGGCCTCGCCCGGCACGTCGCCGCCGAGGGTCTCGATCGCGAGGACGGTGTCGTCCAGCCCGAAGGAGTGGGTGTGCATCTTCTCCAGGGGGTGGCGGCGCGACTCGATGATGCCGATCGCCTCGCGGTAGGCGCGGTTGTCCACGCCGAACGCGCCGACCACGGTCAACGCCCGGTTGATGATCAGGTCGGTGCGCAGCGGGATCTCGCGGCGGCCCTTGAGCCCGGCCAGGACCACCCGGCCGCCGTGCCGCGCCGACAGCAGCGCGTCCGTGATCGGCCCCGCGGCCATCGGGGTGAGCTCGAGCACGACGTCGGCCATCTCGCCGCCGGTGATCTCGCGGACCCGTTCCACGGTGTCCTCGGCCCGCTCGCCGTCGACGACGATCGTGTGGTCGGCGCCGAACTCGTGCGCCAGGGCCAGCTTGTGGGCGTCCGCCTCCAGGCCGGTGACGATGATCGTGCCGGCGCCGGCCGACCGCGCCGCGATGACCGCGGACAGGCCGCGCTGCCCGGCGCCGAGCACCAGCAGGGTGTCGCCCAGCCCCACGCCGCCCAGGTGGCAGGCCCAGCGCACGCCCGCGCCCAGCGGATTGAACATCGCGGCCACCTCGACAGGGAGGGTCGGGTCGATGGGGTGCAGGATCGTGTGGGGCGACAGGTACATGTACTCGGCGAACCCGCCCCACAACGACGGCGCCACGTCGAGCGACGCGACTCCGTGGCCCGGCCTGCGGTTGGGGCACGACTGGTAACTCCCGGTCAGGCACCTGCGGCAGGAGTGGCACGGGATGATGATCTCGACGGCCACCCGGTCGCCGGGCTTGACGCCCCACCGCTCGGCGGCCCGCTCGCCGACCTCCTCGACGATGCCCATCGGTTCGTGCCCGGGCACGAACGGCTTCGGGTTCTCCTGGTCCATCGACCCGAGATGTCCCCTGTAGATCTCGACGTCGCTGCCGCAGATGCCGTTGGCCTCCACGCGGAGCAGGCCGTCGTCCGGGCCGATCTCCGGACGGGGGAACTCGCGCACCTCGATCGTGTTCGGGGCGACCTGCACTGCCGCGCGTACCGTGTCTGCCATCGAAACGGGGCCTCTCTCCTGGTGGGTTTCGCTGTCAGGATGTCGGCGACGGCAGGGGAATGCGACGCGGATTTCGCGTCACGGAAAGCAATCATGCCCGCTGTTCACGGCCGCGCATTTGCTTTCCGCGACGCGAAAGTCAGGTGGCCTGTCAGCCGGCCCGCTGGGCATAGTGAAGCACCGCTGACCATCGCTCAGAGGCATCGCCTCGACCACGACTCATGCGTCGCGGCCGCTTCGCCACGGCTTCGTGGCGGGGGGCCACCCGTGAGTGCCTCCGCCGCCAGATCCGAGCACCGGCACTCCCACTTCCCCGGAAGGACCATCAGTGATCAAACCCGGCTTCGTCGCGGCAGAGGACCGAGAGACGGTCACCGCGATGCTCCGCGCGCAGCTCGCCGGGCTGCCCGCGCGCTCTCCGTTCTACGCCGACCTGTTCGCCGGGCACGGGGTCGATCCGTCGGCGCTGGTCTCCCTCGACGATCTGCGCAAGCTGCCCTTCACGGACAAGCAACTCCTGCGCGACTCCCAGACGGACTCGCCCCCGCTCGGCCGGCACGCGGGCGTGGACATGGTCGACGTGATCCGCGTCCACGCCTCCACCGGCACCACCGGCAAGCCGAGCTGGGTGGGGGTGACCCGGCGTGACGCCGAGGCGTGGACCGAGATGGTGGCGCGGGCGTTCACGACCATGGGCGCGCGGCGCGAGGACGTCGTCCTGCACGGCTCGGGGCTGACGCTGTTCGTGGGCGGGCTGCCGATCAGGGACGCGCTGGAGCACATCGGCTGCACGATGGTCCCGATCGGCACCGGGGCGTCGGACAAGGCGGTGCAGGCACTGGACTCCCTGGGCGTCACCGCGCTGCACGCCACCCCCTCGTACGTGCGCTACCTGGCCGAGTACGTACGCAGGCTGGGACGCGACCCCAAGGAGTTCGGCATCACCAAGATCTTCGTGGGGGGCGAGCCCGGGGGCGGCGAGCCCGCGTTCCAGCGGCGTATGGAGGAGGAGTGGGGCGCGCGGGTCACCGAGGGCCTGGGCAACGCGGACATGGCGCCGGTGTTGTTCGCCGAGCCTCCTGGCGCCGGCGGCATGCGGTTCACCGGCGGCCGGCACGTGGTGGTGGAGCTCATCGACCCGGACACCGGCGAGCCGATCGACCCCGAGCCGGGCGCCACGGGCGAGCTCGTCTACACCTCGGTGGACCGCGAGTGCTGCCCGCTCGTCCGGTTCCGCACCCGGGACCGGGTGCTGGTGACCGGGCTCGCCGGTGACGGGGCGCCGCTCATCCGGTGCGTGGGCCGTACCGACGACATGCTGATCGTGCTGGGGGTCAACGTGTTCCCCACGGCGATCCGCGATCTGGCGCAGACCCTGCATCCCCGGACGAACGGCGTGGTGCAGGTCGTCCTGCCCGGCCCGGGACCGCGGGTGGAGCCGCCGCTGCGGGTCGACGTCGAGCTCGGCGAGGAGCCGGGTGACCAGGAGCGGCTGCGGCAGGAGATCCAGGAGCTGATCCGGGCCCGGCTGACGGTGCGGGCCACGGTCGTCCTCGTCCCGCCCGGCTCGCTGGAGCGCACCGAGATGAAGTCGCGCCTGACCCGGGTCTCCGGCTGACGGCCGGTCGGCGGCCGCGGGAGCACGGCCCGGCCTGTCTCATATACACATAT
>NZ_SMKO01000374.1 GCF_004348685.1 Nonomuraea deserti
GGGAGGGGGAGCGGGGGCAGGTGCCTGCCGCTGTAGGTGCGGTCGGTCAGTGAGGGCCACGAGGTGTAGCCGGCCATCGTGCTGAGCGGCTCGGGCCGGGGCGGCATCTCCCGGATAGCGCTGTCGATCAGCGCGGCGTTGACCCGCCGCCGCAGCGCGGGGACGGCGTGTACGACGTCCCAGACGGGCCTGCCGCCGGTCAGCGCCAGGAACCTGAGCCGGTTGGCGACCCCGTCGGTGGCGGCGCTGCGCGCCCTGCTCGTCGCCATCGTCACCCTTCCTGGCCCTCGGGGCCGAACGCGAGAACGAACCGGTCGGGGAAGATGCCGCCCGATCTGACGAGGGCCCCTTCCGGTGGCGGGACAGGGCGTACGCCGGGGCGCAGCAGCAGGCGGCGTACGACCTCGCAGACCACCGCGGCGGCGGGGTGCACGCCCAGGCAGGAGTGGTGGCCGTGGCCGAAGAACAGCTGGTGGTGGCGCGGCCGGCCGAGGCGGAACTCGCCGGGCTCCGGCACCACGTCCGCGTCGAACATGGCCGAGGCCGGCGCGGCGAGCACGAGCGTGCCCGCGGGGATCACCGTGCTGCGCGGGGTGCCGGCGGCCAGGACGTGGTCGCGCTCGCACATGCGGGGGAGCAGTTTGAAGAACGGGTTGAAGCGCAGCGCCTCCCACACGTAGGGGTCGAAGCGGGCGGGGTCGGCGGCGGCCGCGACGGCCTCCGCCAGCACCTGCGGGCGCAGGAGCAGTTGTTCGACCGCCTCGGCCATGGCTCCGGGCCCGCTCTCCACGAAGCCGAGCGGGAGGCCGGCCATGTTGATGACGATGCGCTCGTCGTCCAGGCCGAGGCCGGGAGGCAGGTGCGTGCGGGCGAGCCGGGTGAAGACGTCGTCCGGCAGGTCACGCCCGGCGCGCAGCGCCGCCCGGAGCTCGGCGAGCCGGTCGCGCAGGTAGGTTGTCATCTCCGCGCCCGCGCGCACCGACTCCTCCTGGATCGCCGGGTCGCCCGCGTAGTTGGCGAAGCCGTCGGTGACGATGGCCCGCGTCCACCGCGACAGGGTGCCGGGGTCGGGCCCGGGAAGTCCGAAGTATTCGGCGCACACGCCCAGGGCGACGCGGCGGAACAGCGCGTGGACCGCTTCGACGCGGCCACCCGGCAGCGCGGCGTCGAGGGCCTCGTCGGCCAGGCGTCCCGCGAGCGAGCGCACGCGCGCGGTGTCGCCGGGGTCGAGCATGACCCGCATCAGGCCCTTGTCCCGCCAGTTCATCGGGGTGGCGTCCCGGCCCAGCATGTACGGGCCGCCCAGCGCGGCGTCCAGGCGCGGCCCGAAGGCGCGGACCGAGAAGACCGACTCGCGGGAAAGCACCTCGATCACGTCGGCGAAGCGCGTCACGACCGTGAAAGCGGGCGTGACGAAGACGGGCCGCCGCTCGCGAAGCTCGGCGAACAGGGTGCGCCAGTCGGTGCGCATCCACTGCTGGACGAGCCCCAGCGCCGTCATGGGGTCGTGGGCCAGCGCCTCGTCGTACTTCTCCAGATGGCCGCTCGTGGTCGCCTGATCGGCAGCACCCATGCCGTTTGCCCACCTTCCGCTGAGGCCGGAGCGAACAGAGATCATCACGTTGTGTAGCCACAATCTAGACAGGTTGCGGCCCGTTCCTGATGGCTACTGTTCGGAGTGTTTTGACTCCTCATGGTGACGGGCTCGTCACTTCCAGGCCATTGCCGGAGCCCTCAGGCCCGGTCATCAATGGGGAGGCCCTGTCGTCTGCACCGATCACGGAGGCACTGTGAACGCGTCACCCACCCCTCGGGCGGGCTCGGGCACGGCGGAGACGGTGACGCTCACCACCGGCCGCCGGGCGGTCTACCTGGTCGTCCTCGTGGTGCTTCCCGTGCTGCTCCTGGCCGTCGCCGTGCCCGCCGTGTGGGGGTGGGGCATCGGCCCGCGCGACCTGGCCATCGCCGTCGTGATGTACTTCGTGAGCATCTTCGGGATCGCCATCGGCTATCACCGGCTCTTCACCCATCGCGCCTTCAAGTGCCGCAGGCCGCTGCGGGTCGCGCTCATGCTTGCCGGCGGCATGGCCGTCGAGGGCCCCGTCTCCCTGTGGGCGGCCGAGCACCGGCGCCACCACAAGTACGCCGACCGCGAGGGCGACCCGCACTCGCCGTGGCGTTACGGCGACGACGGCCTGGCCCTGCTGCGCGGCATGGCGCACGCTCACGTGGGCTGGTTCTTCACCGCGCGCCGGCGGTCCAGCCGGCGCCACTGGGTGCCGGACCTGCTGGCCGATCCGGACGTCCGGCGGTTCGACGCCGCCTACCCGGCCGTCGTGGCGCTGTCGTTCGCGCTGCCCGCCGCGGCGGGCGGGTTGTGGTCGATGTCGTGGGAGGGCGCCTGGTCCGCCTTCTTCTGGGGCGGCCTGGTCCGCTACGCGGTGGTGCACCACGTCACGTGGTCGGTGAACTCCGTCGCGCACACGTTCGGCGAGCGGCCCTTCCCCACCAGGGACCGCTCGTCGAACGTGTGGTGGGTGGCGATGCTGACGCTGGGCGAGGGCTGGCACAACTGGCACCACGTGGAGCCGGCCTGCGCCCGGCACGGGGTGCTCAAGGGCCAGCTCGACCCGAGCGCGCGGCTGATCCGCTGGTTCGAGCGCGCGGGCTGGGCGCACTCCGTGCGCTGGCCGGACCCCGCACGCCTGGCCGCCCGCCGCGCCGCCCGCCGGTGAGCACGGGGGCGGCCCAGTGAACGGCGGGCGGTCCAGGGGCGGAACGGCGGGCGGCACGGGCGGCACGGGCGGCACGAGCGGCACGAGCGGCACGAGGGCGGTTCGGGGAGACACGGGGAGACGCGGGGGCGGCAC
>NZ_SMKO01000375.1 GCF_004348685.1 Nonomuraea deserti
CGCCACCTCCTTGGCGAAGCCCTCCAGGCGCATGCCTTTGAACGCCTGTTCGGCCAGCTTGCCCGCGAACTCCTTGCCGGGCACGGGCACGATGCCGATGGCGGACCGCACCATGGACTCGAGCTCCTTGGCCGCTGCCTCGTTGGCCCGGCCCACCGAGTAGAGGGCCTGCTCGCGGGCGCCGAGGAGGTGGCCGAAGGTCTTGCTCTCCCGGGCGACGGGGTCGGCGAGCCGCGGGCCCTTGTCGGTGAGCGGGAAGATCCGGTCGATCTCCACGCGCGTGTGCTCGGCCTGGGCCCTGACGATCTGCCCGAACACGGCGTCGTCGCTGGTCGCGAGGAGCAGCGCGTAGTCGATGTCGCGCCGGTTGACCGACTGGTCCTTCAGGGTGGCGCCGACGCCGGATTTGAGCACGTTGCGGCCGTCGATGATCCGGCCGAGCTCGTCGATGTGGGCGGACAGGATGGTGCCGAGCGCGGGCCGCAGGGATGCGCGCCGGTCGAAGCCGGCCTGGTCGGCGAGCTGGAGTTTCTCGGCGGAGTTGCGGGCGTAGAGGCGGGGCAGGTCGGCTCCGAGGATCTTGAGGGTCTCCGCGGTCAGCCGGAGCGAGACCGCGTCGGAGCCCTTCATCGCGGCTTCCATCGCCGCGCCGAGCGCCCTGGCGTCGCGGTCGTCCGTCGTGGAGTTCGGATTGTCGGTCCACCAGGCCACCCGGTCGTGCAGCAGGTAGTTGAGGTTGGTCGTGGTGCGGCCGGCGGGCGTGTGGTCGAGGAGCGCCTGCGCCGCGGCGGGGCTGGAGGCGGCGGCCCGCAGCAGGTCGGGGACGAAGGTGCGCATGTCGTCCATCGCCTTCGTGCCCTCGCCGTTCCTGAGGGCGTCGTGGACCTCGCGGTCGAGCGCGATCATGTCGCGTCCGACCGTGCGCATGAACTCGGCCGAGTACGGCGGCTCGCCGGGGTGGGCGCCGAGCACGTCGGCCAGGTCGTGGTAGGCGGTGGGCCGCCCGCCCGTCACGCTGTGGAGGTCTCTGGAGGTGCGGCCCGCGGTCTTGAGCCGCTGGAGGAAGCCGGCGCCCAGGTAGGCGGGACTGGCCGGGTCGGTGGCGCCGGCCAGCGCCGTGCTGAGGATCCGCAGGACGTGCTCTCCCTGTGCGAAGGCCCGCTTGGCCCCGTCGTGGTCCCCGGCACGCTCCCAGGAGGCCTTCTCCAGCCAGATGGCGTTGGCCAGGTCGGTCACGCCCCTGGCGCCGAGTTTGCTCATGAACGCCTTGGCGAAGGCGGGGTCGTGCACCTTGGCGGCGTACCGCTGCACGACCGCGAGCTGCTCGGGCAGCACCTTGCCCCTCGGCGGCTTGGTGTAGGCGGCGATGGCCGCGTCCGCGGCGACGGTGCCGGCCAGCATCGCCTGGCCGGTCTCCAGCCTGTCGGGCACCGGCAGGAACGTGCCCGCGGCGGTGGAGGCGCCGAAGACGACCTTGTTGCGTTCGAGCTCGTCGACCAGCCGCCGGCGCCGCCGCAGGTCCTCGGCCTGGGTCTGGGCCTGCGTGGCCAGCTCGCGGATGCGGGTGGCGGGCGTGGTGTCCAGGCCCGCGGCCGTCAGCTCGCCGTGCAGCCGGGTGGCGAGGTCGGCGAGCCGTCCTGCGGCGGCGGTGTGCTGGGTGGCCATCGTGTCGAACTCGGGCCGCTTGACGCCGGTGAAGTCGGGATCCGGGCTCACGGCCGCTCCGGCAGGGTGCTCAGTTTCCGCCTGGCGTCGGCGACGGCCCTGGCGAGCATCTCGCGCAGGCCGCGCTCGGCCGCGTGCACCTCCTCGCCGAACCTGCGCCCGGTCGGCCCCACCCACGCGTTGTCCCGCATCAGCCCACAGACCTGGTGCAGGGTCCACCAGTGCTCGTCGGACAGCCGCTGGATGCGCGCCGCGGCAGCCTGCATCGCCTCGCGATCGGGCTCAGGCATCTCGCTCCTCCGAGGCTCCCGAAGAGGAGGCGGCACTCGCCGCGCTTCCCCACGCCAGTCAACCGCAAGGGCGCCGGCGAGAGCGCGGACCATGCCGAACGTTTATGGCGCGAACCGCGTGCCCCTCACGTCACACCAGCGCGGCCTTCTTTCTCGGCAGCAGCACCAGCGCCCCGATGTAGAGCAGGGCCGCCACGATCAGCAGCCCCTTGTAACCGATGATCAGCGCTGCGTACTCCAGGCAGCCGCCCACCATGGCGCCCAGCAGGTTCGCGCCGAAGGACGTGGTGGCGTCGGCGGTGTCGGCGAAGCGCTTGGCGAAGACGATGTTCGCGGCGAAGATCGGCAGGAAGGCCACGGTCACCGCGGCCACCGCGCGCAGCGGCAGCGGCAGGGACAGCAGCCACGCGTTCGGCACCAGCCAGGCCAGCAGCAGGCCGGCGAGCAGCACGCCGTACATGACGGGCAGCGGCGGGGTGCGGAAGCGGCGGGTCACCTCGACGGCGGCGAGGACCGCGACGAGCACGCCGGCGAAGACGATCGCGTTGACCACCCACGTCGTGCCGAACAGCAGCGCGAACCCGGTCACACTCTTCGTCTCCAGCAGCATGAACGCCACGCCCAGCAGGAACAGGTCGGCGTACGGCCGCATCCGGTCGTAGGGGCCCGCGACGACGCGGACGGCGAGGAGGCTGACGATGAGGATCAGGCCGAGCGTGATGATGTAGATCGGCGGGATCGTCGCGTCCTTGAGGTAGAGGAACGGCCGGTCGTCGTCGGCGGGGTCGGGGG
>NZ_SMKO01000376.1 GCF_004348685.1 Nonomuraea deserti
GCCCCGGCGGATGGCGCAGCTCGCTCGGCCGCGCCGCCTACGAGAGCGGCGTGCGGGCGATCCGCGCCTACATCGAGCAGGGCGAGGTCTACCAGGCCAATCTCTGCCGGATCCTGTCGGCGCCCGCCCCGCCCGACGCCGACCCGCTCGCGCTGGCCGCCCGCCTGGCGTCCGGCAACCCCGCGCCGTACGCCGCGGTGATCCAGGTGCCCGGGCTGAGCGTGGTGTCGGCCTCGCCCGAGCTCTACCTGTCGCGCGACGGCGACGTCGTGGAGTCCCGGCCCATCAAAGGCACCGGCGTCACCGCGGCCGACCTGCTGGAGAAGGACTACGCCGAGAACGTCATGATCGTCGACCTCGTCCGCAACGACCTCGGCAGGGTCGCCGACGTCGGATCCGTCGAGGTGCCCGCGCTGTGCGCGGTCGAGGAGCACCCCGGCCTCGTCCACCTCGTCTCCACCGTCAGGGCCAGGCTGGCCCCGGGTGCGGGCTGGCCCGAGCTCTTCGCCGCGACGTTCCCGCCGGGCTCCGTCACGGGCGCGCCGAAGTCGTCGGCGGTCCGCATCATCAATGAGCTCGAACCAGCCCCGCGGGGGCCGTACTGTGGGGCCGTGGGCTGGGTCGACGCCGACCGGCGCACGGCGGCGCTGGCCGTGGGCATCAGGACGTTCTGGCTCTCGGGCGGCGAGATCCGGTTCGGCACGGGCGCGGGCATCACCTGGGGCAGCGACCCCGGGCGCGAATGGCACGAGACCGAGCTCAAGGCAGCCAGGCTCATCGCACTGGCATCCACAGGAGGAGACTGAAGTGAACATCCCTGTCTGGGTCAACGGGGAGCTGATCGACCCCGCTCAGGCCACCGTGTCGGTGTTCGACCACGGGCTGATGGTGGGCGACGGCGTCTTCGAGACCATCAAGATCGTCAAGGGTGAGTCGTTCGCGCTCACCCGGCACCTCGACCGGCTCACGCTCTCGGCCCAGCGCATGGACCTGCCCGAGCCCGACGTCGAGGCCATCGCCGACGGCATCGGCAAGATCCTGGCCGTCGCGCCCGCCTGGCCGCTCGGCCGCATCCGCGTCACCTACACCAGCGGCCCCGGCCCGCTCGGCTCCGACCGCGGCGACCAGGGCACCACGTCCGTCGTCATCGTCGGCGAGCAGAAGCCGTTCCCTGCCACCGCCGACGTCACCGTCGTCCCGTGGCCGCGCAACGAGCGCGGCGCCCTGGCCGGCGTCAAGAGCACCTCCTACGGCGACAACGCCAAGGCCCTGCTGTACGCCAAGCAGCGCGGCGGCGGCGAGGCCGTCTTCGGCAACCTCGCGGGCGACCTCTGCGAGGGCACCGGCTCCAACCTCTTCGTCGTGCGCGACGGCCGCCTGCTCACCCCGACCCTGGAGGCCGGCTGCCTGGCGGGCGTCACCAGGGCGCTGGTGCTCGAATGGTGCGGAGCGGAAGAGGCCGACATCCCGCTGTCGGCCCTCTACGAAGCCGAGGAGGCCTTCCTCACCTCCACCACCCGCGACGTGCAGCCGATCAGGCGGGTCGACGACACCGAGTTGCCCGTCGCGCCCGGCCCGATCACCGCCAAGGCCATGCGGATCTTCGCCGAGCGCTCTGCCGCCGACCTCGACCCATGAGCTAAGGTCATGCCTCACCACTGATCGTGTGAGGCATACGTGGCAGTCGATCCGCTCCGCCCGGGAGATCCCGAGGCGGTGGGAGAGTTTCGCATCGTGGGCCGCCTCGGCCAGGGCGGGCAGGGCATCGTCTACCTGGGCGAGTCACCCGACTCCGGCCAGGCGGCCGTCAAGGTGATGACCGGCGGGATCGACCGGTCCTTCGCCCGCGAGCTCGCCGCCGCGCGGATGGTCGACGAGTTCTGCACCGCGCGCGTGCTCGTGGCCGACCTCGACCACGACCCTCCCTACGTCGCCGCCGAGTACATCGACGGCCCCGCCCTCGCGACCGCCGGGCCGGTGCGTGGCGCCGCGCTGACCCGGCTGGCCATCGGCACCGTCACCGCCCTGGCCGCCATCCACCGGGCCGGCGTGGTGCACAGGGACTTCAAACCCGGCAACGTGCTGCTGGGGCCCGACGGGCCGCGGGTGATCGACTTCGGCATCGCCCGGCTGGTGGACGCCACCGCGACGAAGGGCGCCTCCTCGGGGACGCCCCCGTACATGTCGCCCGAGCAACTGTCCGGTGACACCGTCGGGCCCGCGGCCGACCTGTTCGCGTGGGGCTCGACCATGACGTTCGCGGCGACGGGGGAGCCGCCGTTCGGGCGCGACACGTTCGCGGCGGTGGCGTACCGGATCCTGCACGGCGAGCCCGCCCTCGGCGGCCTGCCCGACCCGCTGCGCGGGATCGTGGCGCGCTGCCTGGCCAAGGACCCGGCCGCCCGGCCCAGCGCCCGTACGGTCCTGCTCGAACTCCTCGGCGAGCCCCCGGACCTGCCCGGTGCGAGCGCCGCGCCCGCACCGGCGAGCCGCGCCCCGGCCGGCTCCGACGGCACACCCGGAGGGCACGCCCCTGCCGACTCCGCTGCCGGCGCGCTCGCATCGCAAGGCCGGGCCACGGCCGGTGACCAGGCTCGTGAGGCGGGTCCTGCCGGTGACCAGGCTCGTGAGGCGGGTCCTGCCGGTGATCGGGCTGGTGGGGCAGGTGCTGGCGGTGATCGGATTGGTGGGGCGGGTGCCGGTGGTCGGGTTGGTGG
>NZ_SMKO01000377.1 GCF_004348685.1 Nonomuraea deserti
TGGCAGGGGGGCGCCGGTCGCGGCGAGGAGGGTGGCGGCCAGGGACCACAGGTCCGACACGGGCACCGGCACCGCGTTGGCCGCCCGGCACTCCGGCGCCGTGAAGGCGGGGTCCGCGTTCCCCGTACCGAACCCCGTGAGCACCCACCGCCCCGAGCCCGGCTCCACCACGTGGTCCGGCTGGACCGATCCGTGCAGCGCGCCGAGCGCGTGACCGGCCACCAGCGCCTCCAGCAGGTCCGCGCCCAGCGCCGCGACCCGCTCGGCGGGCAGCGGGCCGCGCTCCGCCACGAGCCGCCCCAGCGTGCGTCCCTCCGGCAGTTCGGCGACGAGCCACGACCGGCCGTCCACGGTGAACACGTCGTGCACGGCGGCCACCGACGGATGCCGCAAGCGTGCCGCCGCGAGGGCGCCGGGCAGGTCGCGCTCGCCGAGGGCGCGTACGGTCACGTCCCGGTGCAGCACCTCGTCCCTGGCCCGCCACACGGTGGTGTTCGCGCCGGCGTCGAGGGGAACGGTCAGCCGGTAGCGCTCGTTGAGCAGCGTGGTCATCTCAGCCCTTCCGCGACGTAGCGTGCCGCCGTCTCCGCGCACTTGCGCACGGAGCCGTCGGTGTCGGCGGTGACCGAGCTCGGCACGTCTCGCTCGCAGCGCAGCAGGATCGCCAGGTTGCGCACGTGCAGCCAGATCTCCGTCTCCAGCCGGGTGCCGTCGCCCCACGACGAGACCTTGTCGCGTCCGGCGGCCAGGTCGCCCACGCCGGGTAAGTCGCGCGGCGGCAGCTCCTTGCCGCCCACGGCGGACGGGCCCGCCATGCCGGTCGCCTCCTGCCGCTTGCCGAGAACGTACTCGCGGGCGACGGCCGTCCCGTCGCCCAGCGGGCCCGGCTTCATCAGGAACGCCTTCAGCATGATCGAGTTCTTTCCGTCGTCGAGGGTCGACCACGAGCACTCGTTCGCCTCCAGCGGGGACTTCCCGTAGCCGGGGACCAGCTCCAGCGCCTGCTCGTCGGTGAGCCGGCTGCACGGCCGCGGGATGGAGGTGAAAGCGGCTTGCCCCGACGCGGCCGTGGCGCTGGGGGAGGTGCCGACCGGTGCCGTGGCGGCAGGGGAGGCGCTCGCCGGCCCCGCGGTGGAGCCGGCCGGCGTGCCGGTGCCGGCGGGGGACGCAGAAGCCGGCGCGTACGTGGGGCGGGGCACGGGCCCGGGTGCGCCGCCCAGCGACAGCGTCACGGCGACGGCCGGCGCCGCCACCACCAGGCTCAGTCCCGCCGCGGCCAGCGCCACCATGCCGCCCGCCAGCCGGAGCGCGGGGCGCTGCCCGCCTCCGCGGAGCGTGTCGAGCGCGGCCGGCACGGCGGGCCGTCTGGCGGGATCGCGGGCGAGCAGGGCGAGCAGCAGCGGCGCCAGCGCTCTCGCGCGCACCGGCGGGCGCGGCTCGCCCGCGAGCACCGCGCTCACCGTCGCCAGCCCGCCTTCGGGGAACGCGGGCACGCCCTCGATCGCCAGGTACAGGGTGGCGCCCAGCGACCAGAGGTCGGACGCCGGGGCGGGCCCCATCCCGGAGAGGCATTCCGGGGCGGTGAAGCCCGGCGTGCCCGCCGAGCCGCCGCCGAAGAGCTCGGGCACCGCGCAGCCGTACCCGGTGAGCATGCCCCTGCCGGAGGCGGTCAGCCAGACCGTGTCCGGCCGCACGCCCAGGTGGGCCAGGCCGAGCGCGTGACCGGCCGCGAGCGCGCCGAGCACGTCCGTGGCGACGGCGGTCACCTGCCCTGCGGGGAGCGGCCCTCGCTCGCGCACGGCCTGCGCCAGCGGCATGCCGTCGATCGGCTCCGAGACGAGCCAGGCGGCGCCGTCCGCCACGTACGCGTCGAGGAGGGGATTGAGCGCCGGATGCGAGATCCGCGACGCGGCGCGGGCCCGCTGCACCGCCTTCAACGCGAGCACGTCGCGCTCGCCCTCGGGCAGCTCCGGCGGCGAGAGCACCTGCCTGATGAGCACGTCCCTGAGCAACTGCCGGTCCCACGCGTGGAAGGCCTGCTCGCCCGCGGGGCGCAGCATCGGGTAGCGGTCTCCCGGCGCGTTCATGCCGCCCTCGCCTCGAGTGCGGCGGCCGTCCAGCGTGCCGCGCGCAGCGCGCGTTCGCGGGTGCGCTCCGGCGAGCCGTCCTTCATGTCGGTGTAGGTCACTTCCAGCAGCACGTTGCTGAGCCGGTACGCGACGGTGGTGCTGATGACGTCCTCCTTGTGGCGTACGAGCAGGTCGTAGGTGAGCGCTTCCGCGCCGAGCCCGGGGACGTCCGTGGAGCCCGTCTGGTCGGACTGCGTGTGCTGGGTGACGCCGACGGAGGGCCGGGTCCAGACGATCAGCCGCTTGCTGCCGCCGTGCAGATGGTTGCGCAGGTTGACGTAGGCGTCGTGGGCGTCGATGGGCTGGCCGTCCCACATCTCCGGATAGACGGTCCCGAACGGCTGCTCGTTGACGAACAGTCCCCTGCCCTCGACCGTCCACCGGCATCCGGTGCTGTCGCCGTTCTTGAACAGCGTGCCGTCGCGCGGGGACGCGCCGGGCACGATGTCGGCGGCCTGCTCGGCGGTGACGAGCGTGCACAGGTCGATCGGGGCGGGGAACCTGGCCCGCTCCTCCTCCAGGGGCTTGGCCACGGTGGAAGGGGACACGCCGGTGGGGGAGGCGGTGGAGGAGGGC
>NZ_SMKO01000378.1 GCF_004348685.1 Nonomuraea deserti
CCCCAGCACGGCCAGCGCCTTCGCCCCCGCCCCGCGCATCCCGGCCGCGAACGGCCCCAGCGCGTGCGCCTCCCCGGCCACCCCGGTCAGCGGCGACTTGGCCAGGAACACGGCCTTGGCCAGGCCGGGCGCGGCCGTCCCGCCCAGCATGCCCGCGGCCACGTACAGCAGGGCACGGGGATCGTACGGATCCAGCCCGGCGGGCGTGCGCTCGGCCATCAGGCGCAGCCCGAGGATGGACCCGCCGTAGTGTCCCCCCTCGGCCGAGCGGTCTTCGCGTTCGACGCTCCCGCTGGTCAGATCGACAATGAACGGCACAAAGCCTCCTTGAGTCGAAGGAGGCGGCCGGCCCCGGGCAGGCCCGTCGCCGTCCGCCAGGCCCCAGGAGCGGCACACCATCACATGTCACGCGGCCGGCGCAACCCGCCGGCGGCTCCAGGCGGCGGACGACCACGGGCGCCCCGCGTACGAAATATGCGCGGACAGGGGGCGACACGGATTTTCGTCGGCCGCCCGGGCAGGGGATCAGGCGATGACCACTCCCGATCTCGTCCTCGCCCTGGGCGGTGGTGCCGCGCTGCTCGCCGCCTTCCTGCCCCAGGTGCTCTCCCGCAGGCCCCTGTCCTTGCCGCTGGTCTACCTGCTGGGCGGCATGGCGCTGTTCGTGCTGCCGATCGGCCTGCCGGAGCCCGACCCGGTCGCCCACCGGGCGGCGCTCGAGCACATCACCGAGCTGTGCGTCGTCGTCTCCCTCATGGGGGCCGGCCTCGCGATCAACCGGCGGGCCGGGGTACGCGCCTGGTCGACGACGTGGCGGCTGCTCGGCCTGGCGATGCCGCTCACCGTGGCCGGCGTGGCCGTCGCCGCCACCCTCCTGCTCGGCTGGCCGGTCGGGGCGGCGCTGCTGCTCGGGGCGGTGCTGGCGCCCACGGACCCGGTGCTCGCCTCCGACGTGCACGTCGGCGAGCCCGTCGACGCCGAGAACGCCGACGACGAGGTGCGCTTCGCCCTCACCTCGGAGGCCGGGCTCAACGACGGGCTGGCCTTCCCCATCGTGTACGCCGCCATCGCCGTCGCGGCGGTCGGCGGGACCGGCTGGCTGGGGGAGTGGGCGCTGACGGACGTGCTCTACCGCACCGCCGCCGGCATCGTCTCGGGGCTGCTGATCGGCTGGCTGCTCGGCCGCCTGTTCTTCCGCGCGCCGTCCGGCGGGCTGCGCCTGTCGGAGCGCCGCGACGGCTTCGTCGCGCTGGCCGCCACATTCCTGTCGTACGGGGTGACGGAACTCGTGCACGGCTACGGCTTCATCGCGGTGTTCGTCACCGCGTGCGCCATCAGGCGGGCCGAGCACGGGCACGGCTACAACAACGTCCTGCACGGCTTCGTGGAGCAGATCGAGCGGCTGTTCACGGCCTGGCTGCTGCTCCTGCTCGGCGGTTTCGTCGCCGTCGGCGGCCTGTCGGGGCTCACGTGGCGCGGCGCGGCCGTCGCGCTTCTCCTGCTGCTGGTCATCCGGCCGCTGACGGGCTGGCTCGCGCAACTGCGCGGCCCGGCCGGGCCCAGGGAACGCCTGGTCGTCTCGTTCTTCGGCATCCGGGGGATCGGGTCGCTGTTCTACCTGGCGTACGCGCTGGGCCAGGCCGGCTTCGGCGTGCCCGCCGAGGAACTGTGGGCGGTGACGGCATTCACCGTGGTGGCCTCGGTCGTCCTGCACGGCCTCACGGCCACCCCGATCATGAAGCGCATCGACGCGCTCCGCGACCGCACCGAAAACACCTCCCCGGCCACCCAGCCGTCCCGCTGAGCATCGCGCCGTCACGGGAGCCGTCCTGCCGACCGTCTCGAGGGTCGTCCGGCTGGCCGTCACGAGGGCCGCCTTGCCGACCGTCACGCCGGCCGTCAGGAGGCCCGTCACGCCGGCTGTCACGGGGTCCGTCATGCTGGCCGTCACGCCGGCTGTCACGGGGTCCGTCATGCTGGCCGTCACGCCGGCCGCCATGGGGGCGAGTCAGTACGGGCCGAGACTCCAGACCTGCGCCCTCCCGTACTCGCCCGCGCCCGCGATCACCGGCCTGCCGTCGAGCTCGGTCAGGGCCAGGGCGCGGACGGCCCCGCCGTCCGTGAGGCGCAGCGCGCCGATGACCTGGCCGTCGTCGAGGTTCCAGACCCGGACGACGACCTCACCGCCCACGGGGGCGTGGGTCACGGCCGCGATGGGGAGGTCGCCGAGCCGCCCGGCCACGAGCGCGGTGGTGCCCCGGTCATCGGGGCTTCTGCCGCTGAAGTTCCACATCTTCCTGCGCTTGCCCGTCACCAGGTCGTGCACGCGGAGGGTGGCGTTCTGGTGCGTCGAGACGACCACGGGCCGGCCCTCGATCTCGCCGCAGGCCAGCAACTCGATCCCGCTGTACCTGCCCATGCCGAACGAGTGCCGCAGCTTTCCCGTCGACAGGCGCCACACCCGGACGCGCCCGCGGCCGTCCCCCGTGACGAGCACGTCGTCGGTGCCGAGCCGTCCGAACGCCAGACCGTTGACACCCTGGAAGTGGTCGTTGATCGCGGGGCCGATCTGCTCGCCGGTGGCGATGTCCCACAGCCGCACGACGCTGTGAAGGTCATTGACGAGGTCGTACTTCTGCGACACGGCGATCGCCCTGCCCCCGCCTGTGCCCTCGCCCGTACCCC
>NZ_SMKO01000379.1 GCF_004348685.1 Nonomuraea deserti
CATGATGGTTCCCCCTTGTTCGTGCATCGGTCGGGACAGGGCGGTCAGGGAGCGCGCGTGACGGGCGCCTGCCACAACCCGACGATCGCGTCGATCAGCCCGGTCGCGGCGTCGTGCCAGCTGGCTCCGCCCGCAGCGCCAGCGCGTCGTCGAGGGTGCGCACCACGTGGACCCCGGCCAGCTCGTCCTGCCCGGGAAACGCGCGGGGCCGCAGCCCTGTGGTGATGACGACGGCGCCCGCCCGCAGGACCCGACCGGAGGCGGTGCTGACCGCGCGCGCGGCGACGTCCAGGCCGGTGGCCGGGTCGCCGAGGACGAACTCCGCCTCCAGCGCCGCCAGCGCGGCCTCCGTCCGCAGCCGGGCGCGCCCGGGCTCCCAGGCGCCGGACAGGACCTGCTTCGACAGCGGCGGCCGGTCGTAGGGCAGGTGCGGCTCGGCTCCCAGCACGGTCAGCTCGCCCCGGTAGCCCTTGCGCCGCAGCGCCTCCACGGTGGCGAGCCCGGCGGCGGAGGCCCCGACCACCAGGACGCCGGAGGGTACGCTCACTCGCTCAGCTCGATCGCCGCCGCCGGGCAGACGTCGGCCGCCTCACGCACGGTGGCGTGCAGCCGCTCGGGCGGTGCCGCGTCGAGCAGGAGCACGACACCGTCGTCGTCCCGCTGGTCGAACACCTCCGGCGCGAGCAGCACGCACTGGCCGGCTCCGCAGCACTTGTCCTCGTCGACGGTGATTCTCATGATGGTTCCCCCTTGTTCGTGCATCGGTCGGGACAGGGCGGTCAGGGAGCGCGCGTGACGGGCGCCTGCCACAACCCGACGATCGCGTCGATCAGCCCGGTCGCGGCGTCGTGCCAGCTGGCCCTGGGCGTCGCTCACCGCGCCGTCCGTTCAGTCGCGAGCCGTACGCGTGGGAAGTGTCCTTCCCAGGCGGGCGAGCGGGGAGAGGAGCATGACCAGCGGCGAGAGCGACAGGGCGGCGGCGCTCACCAGCAGGCCGGTGCGCGGCCCCCACTGACCGGCCAGCCAGCCGCCGAGCAGCGAACCGAGCGGGGTCAGGCCCATGCCGGCGAAAGTGACGGTGGCGACGACCCGGCCCTGCATCAGGACGGGCGTGACGGCCTGCCGGACGCCCATCATGGTGACGTTCACCAGCTGGCCGAACGCGCCGAAGGCGAAGTTGATCGCCATGAGGGCGGCGAGCGTGCCGGCCGAGGGGCCGCGCAGCGCGGGCACGGCCAGCATCACCGCGTCGGCGAGCACGGCCGCGGACACCAGCACCACGCCGTGGCCGTACCGTCCCGGCAGCCGGGCGGCCAGCAGCGCACCGGCGAGCGCGCCCGGCCCCGTCGCCGCGAGCGCCAGGCCGATCGCGGCGCCGGGCAGGTGCAGCTCGCGCGGCAGGAAGACCAGGTAGACGGTCATCAGGGCGGCCAGCGCGAACTGGTAGGCGGCGGTGCAGAGCCCCACGGCCCGCAGCGTGGGATCGCGGGCGACGAGCCGGAGCCCTTCGAGGATCCGCCGCCCCATGGAGGCGGGCCGCCCGGCGGGCTCGGCCACCGGCTCGGGACGGCGGATGCGCCGGATCGACAGGAACGACAGCGTGAAGAAGGCCGCGCTCGCCACGACGGCGATCGGCGCGGAGAGCAGCGACACCAGCGCGCCGCCGAGCGCTGGCCCGCCGATCTGCGCCGCGGACCTGGTGCCCTCCAGGGCGCTGTTGCCCTGCGCCAGCCGGTCGTGCTCCACCAGCCGCACGAGCGAGGCCTGGTAGGCCACGTCGAAGTACACGCTGAGCACGCCGACGACGAAGGCGGCGGCGAACAGCGCGGGCATGCCGAGAACGCCGAGGAGGTAGGCGACCGGGATCGCCGCCAGCGCCACGGCGCGGCCCAGGTCCGCGACCACCATCACGTCGCGGGAGCGCCGGCGGTCCACCCACGCGCCGGCGAGGAGGGAGCACAGCAGGATCGGCGCCTGTTCCACCGCGCGCAGCGCGCCGAGCTCGCCGGCGCCGGCGCCGAGCGCCACCACGGCGGCGAGCGGCAGGCTCACCAGAGTGGCGTGCGTTCCCAGCTGGGAGGCGGTCTGCCCGGCCCAGAGCCGGCGGAAGTCGGAGTCCCGCCACAGGCTCGGAGAGCGGCCGGAGCCCGCCGCCTTCATCGTCGGCCCCACGGGCCGCCGGGCCACGAATCTTGGGGGTACGGGCATGCGAGCGTGACACGAGGTGCGTACGGCACGGAGAGCTCCTTGAGCAGCCGAGGACGCCGCCCGGCGGATCAGGCGGTGGCGGGTGGGCTGTGCCGCGGGTCGGAGGCGGCACGCGAGGACAGGTCGGCGACGACCGTGAACGTCAACGCGTGCCCGGTTGACCGGGCATCTCTCAAGCTCCTCGGGGGTTGCGTACCGTCCCCGGCAGGTTAGCCGCCGGTCACCCGCGGCGGAAGCGGTTTTCCGGCGGGCAGGCGGATCTTGCGCATCGCTCGCGATTGGTCAATAGTTGAGCAATATCGGTCAGGTTCGGTCGATCAGGATGACCGGAACTGAGCGGGCCCGGGTGCCGCCCGGTCGCCGTCACCCCCGAGAACGCCTGAGGTGACCATGAGACGCACGGCCGCTGCGCTGGTGATGCTCGCGGTGCTCGCCGCGCCGAACGCCCTGATC